>NZ_PTRI01000007.1:0-185186 GCF_002965965.1 Escherichia sp. MOD1-EC5495 | reverse complement strand
GAGCACCTCCCTTACAAGGAGGGGGTCGGCGGTTCGATCCCGTCATCACCCACCACTTTCTCGCCAGCTAAATTTCTTGTAACAATGTGAAGTACCGAAGTGGGTGATTAGCTCAGCTGGGAGAGCACCTCCCTTACAAGGAGGGGGTCGGCGGTTCGATCCCGTCATCACCCACCACTTCGGGTCGTTAGCTCAGTTGGTAGAGCAGTTGACTTTTAATCAATTGGTCGCAGGTTCGAATCCTGCACGACCCACCAATGTAAAAAAGCGCCCTAAAGGCGCTTTTTTGCTATCTGCGATTTGCGAAATTGCCTGATGCGCTTCGCTTATCAGACCTACGATTTCCGGCAACTCCTCGCCTACTGTGTCAATGCTGCCAACAGCTTAACCATCGCGGGTGTCACCTGCTGCGTTTCATAAACAATATACAAATCTGCCGGGATGCGCTCTTTGAGCGGACGGAAAATGACACCTGGCCAGTTCATCTGTGCGTAGCTGTCTGCTATCAAGGTGATACCAATACCCATACTGATCATGGCCAGCACCGTTTGCGGTTCATTAACTTCGCGAATAACAACCGGTGAAAACCCCGCCTGCTGACAAACACGCTGCAAAAAATCCCAGTCTGTGTACACGGGCGGCATTGTGACAAAATACTCGTCACGTAGTGCTTCCAGCGGAACGGCGGAATATGATGAGAGGTGATGCTCTTCAGGCATCGCTACCAGAAACGCCGATTCATGCAAGCGTAAGCTGGTAAAATCTTCCGGTGGTTCTGTCGCCATTCGCCAGATCCCGGCATCGAGTTCGCGACGCTCCAACAGCGCCATTTGCATCGCAGGCATCTTTTCGCGAAACAGTACTTCAACGTTGGGGTTTTCCCTAAGAAATCGCCGCATAACCGGTCGCATCCGTCCCCACATTGCCGTTCCGACCACACCGAGTTCAATCCGCCCTGCTTCTCCCCGCCCTATTTGTTCAATCCGAGCCAACACCTGATTTGCATTCATCAGCAATCGGCGCGATTCTTCCATCAAAATTTTGCCCGCGTGTGTCAGGACGACGCTGCGCGAGTGACGAATAAAAAGCTGTGTGCCAAGTTGATTTTCCAGCTCTTTAATATGAATACTGAGCGGAGGCTGAGACATATTTAAACGCGCCGCTGCGCGGCCAAAATGTAACTCTTCCGCTACAGCAAGAAAATAACGGAGCAACTTAAGGTCTGTTCTGTAAATGCGTTCCATAATTAAGTGCTCCGTTTAATAAATATATCTTGTTAAATTATCACGGCATAAAGTATTTCACCACCAGATAACCTACATACATAAACACAATAGATAATATACCCGGCAATACATTTGGCACAGGAATAGGTAATCGCACGATTGTAAATAAAGCACCAATGCCAAAACCGACACCAGAAGAAAATAAAATATCTTTCACTAATTAACCTTTATCATAAAAGCAACCCCGAAAAACAGAGCTGCAAATCCTTTTAATATGTCATTGTTCGATGTGTTATCTTTTCAGGGTCATGGTTATATTTAAACCCAAAGAAAAATATCACTGCGAGGAAAAGAGAATATCCTGCAAACATCAGCCAGATAGTTTGCCAGTCTTTTACGCCATCTACCGAGAAGTAATCTACTGCCATACCGCTCAGAATCGAGCCCACCCACGCACCGACACCATTTACCATGGTCATAAAGAGCCCCTGTGCGCTGGCACGAATGCTGGAATCAACTTCCTGTTCGACAAAGACCGAACCGGAAATATTGAAGAAATCAAACGCGCAGCCGTAAACAATCATCGACAGCAGCAGCAAAATAAACCCGGTTGGTGACGGATCGCCATAAGCGAAGAAGCCAAAGCGTAGTGTCCAGGCCACCATACTCATAAGCATGACCGTTTTGATACCGAAACGCTTTAAAAAGAACGGAATCGTCAGAATAAAACCGACTTCAGCCATCTGTGAAACTGACAGTAAAATGGACGGATACTTCACCACGAAGCTATCAGCAAACTCCGGGTTACGAGCAAAATCATGCAGGAACGGGTTGCCAAAAACGTTGGTAATTTGCAGTACCGCGCCCAGCATCATGGCGAAGAGGAAAAAGATAGCCATGCGTGGATTTTTGAACAGGACGAAGGCATCCAGACCGAGCTTACTGGCAAGCGAAGTAGCCACTTTTTTCTGCGCAACAGGAATCTTAGGCAAAGTCAGCGCATAAGCCGACAGCAGCAGAGACGCCCCGGAAGCGATATACAGTTGCAGACTGCTCAATTCCAGATGCAGTAAGCTTACCGCCCACATCGCGATGATGAACCCCACCGTACCAAAAACGCGAATAGGCGGGAAAGCCGTCACCGGGTCAAGCCCCGCCTGGGCGAGGCAGGAATAAGAGACGCTGTTCGATAATGCGATAGTCGGCATAAATGCCATCGCATTGACTAACATCACCCAAAACATCGTATCCGGATCACTCACCGACGCCGCATAAAAAAGCACACCAGCACACACCAAGTGGCACAGCATATATGCACGTTCCGCACGCAGCCATTTATCCGCGATAATCCCCATAATGCCAGGCATAATTATCGCAGCAATCCCTTTGGAGCTGTAGACCATACCGACGTTAGCGCCGGTAAAATGAAGGGTATTAATCATGTAAGAACCGAGGGTAACCAGCCAGCTCCCCCAGATAAAATATTGCAAAAAGGACATTACCTTTAAGCGTAAAGCGATGCTCATAATCGTTTCCTTATCGCATCATGTGGCCTCACCCGTGAGGCCGTTTATTGTTGTTTTACTTAGGCAATATTGCGCAGAAAGCCGCAAATAAGGTTGATAAAGTTCTGCTTAGAGAGCTCCGCTGCTGCCAGCGTTTGGGTATGCGAGAGCTTCACGTCACTCAGACCTTCCGCCATATTGGTAATCGCAGAAACGGCCACTACCTTCAGGTCACAATGGCGTGCTGAAATAACTTCAGGCACAACGGACATTCCAACGACATCCCCGCCAATAATTTGCATCATGCGGATTTCAGCCGCCGTTTCGAAATTCGGTCCCGGATACGAAACAAACACACCTTCCGTCAGGGGGAATCCCTCTTCTTTCGCCACTTTTTGCAACAGAGCCCGGTAATCCGCATCATAGGCATTTGCCAGCGAGAAGAAGCGTTCTCCAAAACGTTCATCGTTAAGACCCACCATCGGTGTACCCGGCATGGTGTTGATGTGGTCTTTCAGCGCAACCAGACTGCCCGCCCCCACCTCCGGACGCAGTGATCCCGCCGCATTGGCGCAGAACAGCAGTTCACAACCCAGCAATTTGAAAGTACGAATCGCATCGGTCATGATGGTCATTCCACGACCTTCATAGAAATGTCCCCGACCTTTCATACATGCCACCGGAACGCCCTGGAGATGCCCCAACACCAGCTCGCCTGCATGTCCATGCACCGTACTCACCGGGAAGCCCGGCAGCTTTTCATAGGAAATGGCGACAGCGTTCTCAATCTGATCGGCCAGCGCGCCCAGCCCGGAACCTAAAATAAAAACCACTCGTGGTGTGAAATCTGGTTTATAAGCCCGGATAATATCGACGCAATACAGCGGGTTATGAGAAAAATTTGCCTGAGACATATATATCCTTTTTCTGTGGGGTTGAATCTAACGCCTTTTTATAGCGAGGTTGTCCCGGCTCTTACCAATACACTTTTTTCACGCATTCAATAGTGATTCGATATCGATGGATTTATATCTTTTCACTATTAATTCTCAGCAAAAACTGTATTGGTGATACTCACTCCCTTGCATTAACAATATGCCGTTTTTAAGCAACCATTTTATTAAGCAATCTACTAATAACGATCGGCATAGGGATTTATGCTATGAAAAAACATCTTCTGACTCTTTCCTCTTTATTAGCCATACCTGTTATATCTCATGCAGAATTTAAAAGTGGATTTGCAGATATCGGCGTGCATTACCTGGACTGGACCAGCAGAACCACTGAGAAATCGTCGACCAAATCACACAAAGATGATTTTGGTTATCTTGAACTGGAAGGCGGCGCTAACTTTAGTTGGGGAGAAATGTACGGGTTCTTCGACTGGGAAAACTTTTATAACGACCGCCACGATAAACCAGGTAGCGAGCAGCGTTATACCTTTAAAAATACCAACCGCATTTACCTGGGCGATACCGGATTTAATCTCTACCTGCACGCGTATGGCACCTATGGTTCTGCAAATCGTGTGAATTTCCACGATGATATGTTCCTGTACGGTATCGGCTACAACTTTACTGGCAAGGGGTGGTGGTTCAAACCGTTCTTCGCTAAACGCTATACGGATCAAACCTATTACACTGGCGATAACGGTTACGTGGCAGGTTGGGTTGCGGGTTACAGCTTTATGCTGGGCAGAGAGAAATTCACCCTCACCAACTGGAACGAGTACGAGTTTGATCGTGATGCCACCTACGCAGCAGGTAATGGCGGTAAAGAAGGGCTGAACGGTGCGGTCGCCCTCTGGTGGAACGCTACCGCGAAAATCACCGCAGGCATTCAGTATCGCTACGCGGATGACAAGCTGGGAGAAGCCTGGTATCAGGACGCCATCATTTACTCGGTCAAATTTAACTTCTGAACCATTTCTGCCGGGATTCCCGGCAGAAATACATAACACGATATATGATACAACGAATCCCCTTCTCGCCCTGCCATCACTATTCTCCTTGTTCTTGCTCCACGTCCTCTAATGCTTCAGCAGTTGTTGAAAGTGACCGGTTCTTCCTGCGCTACTGTGACGAAAACATTTAATTGTTTTAATGAGTCATTCATCTATTTTCTTCATGAATGAATGCAATAAATCAATTTTATTTCTCAAACTGAAAGAAGCACAATAGCACCATCGATCATCTGGAGTCTTTATGAAACTTTTTCGTATCCTCGATCCTTTCACCTTAACCCTGGTCACGGTGGTGTTACTGGCTTCTTTCTTTCCGGCCAGAGGCGGTTTTGTCCCCTTCTTTGAAAATCTGACCACGGCAGCCATTGCCCTGTTGTTCTTTATGCACGGCGCGAAGTTGTCGCGAGAGGCCATTATTGCAGGCGGTAGTCACTGGCGACTGCATTTGTGGGTAATGTGCAGCACCTTCGTGCTGTTTCCGGTTCTGGGCGTGTTGTTTGCCTGGTGGAAACCCGTAAACGTCGATCCCATGCTCTATTCCGGCTTTCTCTATCTTTGCATTCTCCCTGCCACCGTGCAGTCTGCAATCGCTTTTACTTCGATGGCGGGCGGTAACGTCGCGGCGGCGGTTTGTTCTGCGTCAGCATCCAGCCTGCTGGGTATTTTCCTTTCGCCATTGCTGGTTGGTCTGGTGATGAATGTTCACGGTGCAGAGGGCAGCCTTGAGCAGGTCGGTAAGATTATGCTGCAGCTGTTACTACCTTTTGTGTTGGGGCATCTTTCTCGCCCGTGGATTGGCAACTGGGTGGCGCGCAATAAAAAGTGGATTGCGAAAACTGACCAGACCTCCATTCTGTTGGTGGTCTATACGGCGTTCAGCGAAGCCGTCGTTAACGGCATCTGGCACAAAGTCGGCTGGGGATCGTTGCTGTTTATCGTGGTGGTCAGCTGCGTGCTGTTGGCTATCGTGATTGTGATTAACGTCTTTATGGCACGCCGACTAGGTTTCAATAAAGCGGATGAGATAACGATTGTCTTCTGTGGTTCGAAAAAGAGCCTGGCGAATGGTATTCCGATGGCGAACATTCTGTTCCCAACGTCAGTTATCGGTATGATGGTGCTACCACTGATGATTTTCCATCAGATCCAGCTGATGGTTTGCGCGGTGCTGGCGCGTCGTTATAAGCGCCAGACCGAGCAACTACAGGCGCAGCAGGAAAGCCACGCTGGGAAGATTTAAAGCGGTCGTTTCAGGGGCTGAACCAGTTGCGTCAGCCCCTCGGTTTTAATCAGCAGCGTGATTTGCATTAGCTCACCGAGTTTTCCCGCCGGGAACTCATCCTTGCGGGCAAACCACAAAAGATACTCTTCCGGCAGGTCGATTAAGCGACGCCCTTTATACTTGCCAAACGGCATTATCGTATTGGCTATTTCAATCAGCTGCTCTTTTTCCATCTCAGTTACCCAGCAAACGTAGCATTTCAGCTTCGTCGATCACTTCAATGCCCAATTCCTGCGCTTTCGCCAGTTTAGAACCTGCGGCTTCTCCGGCGATCACCAGATCGGTTTTCTTCGACACGCTGCCCGCAACTTTCGCGCCCAGTTCGACCAGGCGAGCTTTAGCGTCATCACGCGACATCTGACTTAAGCTACCGGTGAGCACCACGGTTTTACCGGCAAACGGACTGTCGATCTCTTCAGCGTTGATGACGACCGGCGCAGGCCAGCGAACGCCTTCCGCTAACAGCTCGCTGATGACATTGCGGTTACTGTCTTCGGCAAAGAAGTTATGAACATGGGATGCAACGACAATTCCGACATCGGGAACTTTTTGCAGCTCTTCAATCGAGGCTGCTTCCAGTGCTTCCAGCGTGCCGAAATATGCCGCCAGACCTGCTGCGGTGGCCTCGCCGACTTCGCGGATGCCAAGCGCATAAAGGAAGCGGGAAAAGGTGGTTTCTTTCGCGTTTTCCAGCGCGTTAACCACGTTTTGCGCTGATTTCGGCCCCATTCTCTCCAGTCCGGTCAGTTTGCCTGCGGTGAGTTTGAACAGATCAGCAGGTGTGTGGACGTACTCTTTTTCGACAAGCTGGTCGATGATTTTGTCACCCATACCGTCAACGTCCATCGCGCGGCGGGAAACAAAGTGTTTCAGCGACTCTTTACGCTGAGCGCCGCAAATCAGGCCACCAGTACAGCGGGCGACTGCTTCTCCTTCCACACGTTCAACATCAGAACCACATACCGGACAATGCGTCGGAAATACAACCTCACGGGTATCTTCCGGGCGTTCAGAAAGCACTACGTTAACCACCTGCGGGATCACATCGCCAGCGCGGCGAATCACCACCTTATCGCCAATACGTAAACCAAGACGTTCGATTTCATCGGCATTGTGTAAGGTAGCATTGCTCACCAGCACGCCTGCAACATGTACAGGTTCCAGACGCGCAACGGGCGTAATAGCGCCGGTACGTCCAACCTGAAACTCAACGTCGCGCACGAAAGTCATCTGTTCCTGCGCCGGGAATTTAAACGCCACTGCCCAGCGCGGGGCTCGTGAAACAAACCCAAGCTGTTCCTGCTGCGCCAGTGAGTTGACTTTAATCACCACGCCGTCGATATCAAAGCCCAACGTCGGGCGGTCTTCTTCAACTTTGTGATAAAACGCCAGCACCTCTTCTGCCGATTCACATAACGTGACACGATCGCTGACCGGTAATCCCCACTTTTTAAATTGCATTAAACGGCCAAGATGGGTGTCAGGCAGCTCGCCGCCTTCCAGTACACCAACGCCGTAGCAGAAGAAAGTGAGCGGTCGCTTCGCCGTGATACGTGGATCAAGCTGACGCAGCGAACCTGCCGCCGCATTACGTGGGTTAGCAAATACTTTCCCGCCCGTGCGTCGCGCCTCTTCGTTGATCTTTTCGAATCCCGCTTGCGGCAGGAATACTTCACCACGTACTTCCAGGCGCGCCGGGATATTCTCACCATGCAATTTCAACGGAATAGCGCGGATAGTACGGACGTTAGACGTAATGTCTTCTCCGGTGGTGCCATCGCCACGGGTCGCCGCACTGACCAGAACGCCATTCTCATACAGAATGCTGACTGCAAGACCATCCAGCTTCAGCTCACAGCACCAGGTGACTTTTTCGTTACTTTTCAGACGATCCAGTACGCGTTTGTTGAAGGCGAGAAAACTCTCTTCATCAAAAACGTTGTCCAGCGACAGCATCGGAACTTCATGACGAATCTGGCTGAAGGCTGCCAGCGGTGCTGCGCCTACGCGCTGGGTTGGTGAATCCGGGGTAATGAGTTCCGGATGTTTTGCTTCCAGCTCGCGCAGCTCACGCATCAGCCTGTCGTATTCAGCGTCGGGAATTTCCGGCGCATCCATCACATGATAAAGATATTCATGATGGCGAAGCGTCGTTCGCAGTTCTGTGAGTTGTCTTTCGATTGATTCCATATCGCACCATCAATGCTAAAAACCCCCGACAAGCGGGGGTTCGAAGAAGAGTTAATTTGCCTTAAGTGTATCAGGCGTTAGCGTCTTTCACTTCGCGGATGATGTCCTGATACTCGCGCAGTTTCTGCGGAGTCATCATACGGCGCTGATCGTCAAGAACCACGCCACCGACTTCATCAGCGATATGCTGCGCAGATTGCAGCATCAGCTTGAAGTTTTGCAGTTCATCACCATAAGACGGAACCTGCATAAAGATAGTGACGCCAGGAGTGGTGAAATCCTTCATTTCAGGATCGAATGTTCCCGGTTTCACCATATTCGCCAGGCTGAATAACGCAGGGCCACTGCCGTCAGGGCTAAGATGACGATGGTAAATATTCATATCGCCAAAGATGAAGCCCGCCTGCTGAATGCTGTTAAGAAGCAGTTCACCATTAAGCTCACTACCGTGATGCGCCGCAACGTTCATAATGATCACCGCTTCTTTGCGTTTCGGCTTATCCATGACAGGCGCCGGTTCATTTACAGGTTCAGGCTGCGGTGCCGCTACGGGTTCTGCAACCTGGAAAGCCTGCTGCGCTGGTTGGGGCACTGGCTGCGTCGGTTGTGGAGCTGGCGGTACTTGCGAAACAACTGGCTGTTCAGGCTGCGGCTGGTAGGCCGGCTGCTGAACTGGCTGCGGTTGCTGAACCGGCTGCGCTGAATGCGGAGCATGTTGCGGCGCTACCTGCGCTTCAGGCGGCTGCTGAACCGGTTGACGCGGCTGCGCAGACGCATAAGGCGGTTGGTACTGGTGTTGCGGCGACGGACGAGCAGCCTCATGCTCCTGGGCGTTAGCCGGGGCATGATTTACGCGGTGAACACGAACCTCACCAACGCCCTCATCATCTTCGACATCCTCGTCATAAGAATCGTCGTCACGTTTTGACTTCATTCGTTTTAATGGCCGATCGCGGAACATAGAAGATCGTTCTTTACGGCTGGTCCAGAAACCATGTACCAGTAAAGCGATTATGGCGATCGCGCCAACAATGATTAATATCAGACGCAAATCCTGCATCATTATATTCTCTGTTGTTCTAACACCTTGCCACCACGGCAAACATTTACTCACTAAGAGTATTTGCCGATTACCTCGAGTGCAAGTGCACTCTTAACTTTCACAGCACAAAGATAGATGAAATCGTGCTTTTTGCTGTTTTTTCGAACATATCCTAACTGTCCATTGCGCAATTAGTCGGTAAAATACGCAGAATTTTCCTGGGATTGGTCAAAAGGAGCATCTCCTGATTATGGTTTCAACATACACATCTTCCCCACGCAGCGGTTTTTACTATTTTGCGCAAGGCTGGAAGCTCGTCTCGCAACCCGGGATTCGGCGTTTTGTCATTTTACCTCTGTTAGTCAATATTTTGTTGATGGGAAGTGCATTCTGGTGGCTCTTTACCCAACTGGATGTCTGGATCCCATCATTAATGAGCCACGTGCCTGACTGGCTGCAATGGTTAAGCTATTTGCTGTGGCCTGTCGCGGTTCTCTCCGTGCTACTGATTTTTGGCTATTTTTTCTCAACTATTGCGAACTGGATTGCCGCGCCATTTAACGGTTTATTGGCTGAACAGCTGGAAGCAAGGCTGACAGGCGCTACGCCGCCGGATACCGGAATTTTTGGCATCATGAAAGATGTGCCGAGAATTATGAAACGCGAATGGCAAAAATTTGCGTGGTATTTGCCACGCGCCATCGTATTGCTGATCCTCTACTTCATCCCGGGCATCGGGCAAACCGTCGCGCCAGTGTTGTGGTTCCTGTTCAGCGCCTGGATGTTAGCCATTCAGTACTGCGACTATCCGTTCGACAACCACAAAGTGCCGTTCAAAGAGATGCGCACTGCCCTGCGCACGCGCAAAATCACCAACATGCAGTTTGGCGCATTAACGAGTCTGTTCACGATGATCCCGGTGCTCAACCTGTTCATCATGCCGGTGGCCGTCTGTGGCGCGACAGCGATGTGGGTCGATTGCTATCGCGCTAAACATGCATTATGGCGGTAACAATTTTTAGGTTGTTTTGTAAACTTTTTGTATGAAACAGGGGTGGCTTATGCCACCCTTATTCCATCTTGCAAGCCATTATTTCCCTTCTGCATATAGATATGCTAAATCCTTACTTCCGCATATTCTCTGAGCGGGTATGCTACCTGTTGTATCCCAATTTCATACAGTTAAGGACAGGCCATGAGTAAGATTTTTGAAGATAACTCGCTGACTATCGGTCACACACCGCTGGTTCGCCTGAATCGCATCGGTAACGGACGTATTCTGGCGAAGGTGGAATCTCGTAACCCCAGCTTCAGCGTTAAGTGCCGTATCGGTGCCAATATGATTTGGGATGCCGAAAAACGCGGCGTGCTGAAACCCGGCGTTGAACTGGTTGAACCCACCAGCGGCAACACAGGTATTGCTCTGGCTTATGTGGCAGCCGCTCGCGGTTATAAACTCACTCTGACCATGCCAGAGACAATGAGTATTGAACGTCGCAAACTGCTGAAAGCCCTGGGCGCAAACCTGGTACTGACTGAAGGCGCGAAAGGCATGAAAGGCGCGATTCAAAAAGCAGAAGAAATTGTCGCCAGTAACCCAGAGAAATACCTGCTGCTGCAACAATTCAGCAACCCGGCGAATCCGGAAATTCATGAAAAAACCACCGGTCCGGAGATCTGGGAAGATACCGACGGTCAGGTTGATGTATTTATTGCGGGTGTCGGTACTGGCGGTACGCTGACCGGCGTTAGCCGCTACATTAAAGGCACCAAAGGCAAGACTGATCTCATATCTGTCGCCGTTGAGCCAACCGATTCTCCCGTCATCGCCCAGGCGCTGGCAGGTGAAGAAATCAAACCCGGCCCGCATAAAATCCAGGGCATCGGCGCTGGCTTTATCCCGGCGAACCTTGATCTCAAACTGGTCGATAAAGTTATTGGCATCACCAATGAAGAAGCTATCTCTACTGCACGTCGTTTAATGGAAGAAGAAGGCATTCTTGCCGGAATCTCTTCCGGCGCGGCGGTTGCTGCGGCGTTGAAACTACAAGAAGATGAAAGCTTTACCAATAAGAATATTGTGGTTATTCTGCCATCATCGGGTGAGCGTTATTTAAGCACCGCATTATTTGCCGATCTCTTTACCGAAAAAGAATTGCAACAGTAATGCCAGGTTGTTAAAAATGCGTAAAAAAGCACCTTTTCAGGTGCTTTTTTGTGGCCTACTTCAAATTTTAGCCTCTCCTGGCATTGATTCAGCCTGTCGGAACTGGTATTTAACCTGACTAATTATTTTGATGCGCGAAATTAATCGTTACAGGAAAAGCCTTAGCTGAATCGATTTTATGATTTGGTTCAATTCTTCCTTTAGCGGCATAATGTTTAATGATGAACGAAACGTCAGCGGTCAATACCCGCCAGCAATGGACTGTACAGAACACTTCGTGCGTCGCGTCTGTTAAAAACTGGCGCTAACAATACAGGCTAAAGTCAAACCGCCAGGCTAGACTTTAGTTCCACAACACTAAACCTATAAGTTGGGGAAATACAATGTTCCAGCAAGAAGTTACCATTACCGCTCCGAACGGTCTGCACACCCGCCCTGCTGCCCAGTTTGTAAAAGAAGCTAAGGGCTTCACTTCTGAAATTACTGTGACTTCCAACGGCAAAAGCGCCAGCGCGAAAAGCCTGTTTAAACTGCAGACTCTGGGCCTGACTCAAGGGACCGTTGTGACTATCTCCGCTGAAGGCGAAGACGAGCAGAAAGCGGTTGAACATCTGGTTAAACTGATGGCGGAACTCGAGTAATTTCCCGGGTTCTTTTAAAAATCAGTCACAAGTAAGGTAGGGTTATGATTTCAGGCATTTTAGCATCCCCGGGTATCGCTTTCGGTAAAGCTCTGCTTCTGAAAGAAGACGAAATCGTCATTGACCGGAAAAAAATTTCTGCCGACCAGGTTGATCAGGAAGTTGAACGTTTTCTGAGCGGTCGTGCCAAGGCATCAGCCCAGCTGGAAACGATCAAAACGAAAGCTGGTGAAACGTTCGGTGAAGAAAAAGAAGCCATCTTTGAAGGGCATATTATGCTGCTCGAAGATGAGGAGCTGGAGCAGGAAATCATAGCCCTGATTAAAGATAAGCACATGACGGCTGACGCAGCTGCTCATGAAGTTATTGAAGGTCAGGCTTCTGCCCTGGAAGAACTGGATGATGAATACCTGAAAGAGCGTGCGGCTGACGTGCGTGATATCGGTAAGCGCCTGCTGCGCAACATCCTGGGTCTGAAGATTATCGATCTGAGCGCCATTCAGGATGAAGTCATTCTGGTTGCCGCTGACCTGACACCGTCCGAAACCGCACAGTTGAACCTGAAGAAGGTACTGGGTTTCATCACCGACGCGGGTGGCCGTACTTCCCACACTTCTATTATGGCGCGTTCTCTGGAGCTGCCGGCCATCGTGGGTACTGGTAGCGTCACTTCGCAGGTGAAAAATGACGACTATCTGATTCTGGATGCCGTAAATAATCAGGTTTACGTCAATCCAACCAACGAAGTTATCGATAAATTGCGCGCTGTTCAGGAGCAAGTTGCTTCTGAAAAAGCAGAGCTTGCTAAACTGAAAGATCTCCCGGCTATTACGCTGGACGGTCACCAGGTAGAAGTGTGCGCTAACATCGGTACTGTTCGTGATGTTGAAGGTGCAGAACGTAACGGCGCTGAAGGCGTTGGTCTGTATCGTACCGAATTCTTGTTCATGGACCGCGACGCGCTGCCAACAGAAGAAGAACAGTTTGCTGCCTATAAAGCAGTGGCTGAAGCGTGTGGTTCGCAGGCTGTTATCGTTCGTACCATGGACATTGG
This sequence comes from Escherichia sp. MOD1-EC5495, assembly GCF_002965965.1. Classification (NCBI taxonomy): domain Bacteria; kingdom Pseudomonadati; phylum Pseudomonadota; class Gammaproteobacteria; order Enterobacterales; family Enterobacteriaceae; genus Escherichia; species Escherichia sp. MOD1-EC5495. The sequence goes on along the minus strand of NZ_PTRI01000007.1, from coordinate 172,116 downwards.
CGGCGACAAAGAGCTGCCGTACATGAACTTCCCGAAAGAAGAGAACCCGTTCCTCGGCTGGCGTGCTATCCGTATCGCGATGGATCGCAAAGAGATCCTGCGCGATCAGCTCCGCGCTATCCTGCGTGCCTCTGCTTTCGGTAAATTGCGCATCATGTTCCCGATGATCATCTCTGTCGAAGAAGTACGCGCTCTGCGCAAAGAGATTGAAATCTACAAACAGGAACTGCGCGACGAAGGTAAAGCGTTTGACGAATCAATTGAAATTGGCGTGATGGTGGAAACACCGGCTGCCGCAACAATTGCGCGTCATTTAGCCAAAGAAGTTGATTTCTTTAGTATCGGCACCAATGATTTAACGCAGTACACTCTGGCAGTTGACCGTGGTAATGATATGATTTCACACCTTTACCAGCCAATGTCACCGTCCGTGCTGAACTTGATCAAGCAAGTTATTGATGCTTCTCATGCTGAAGGCAAATGGACTGGCATGTGTGGTGAGCTTGCTGGCGATGAACGTGCTACACTTCTGTTGCTGGGGATGGGTCTGGACGAATTCTCTATGAGCGCCATTTCTATCCCGCGCATTAAGAAGATTATCCGTAACACGAACTTCGAAGATGCGAAGGTGTTAGCAGAGCAGGCTCTTGCTCAACCGACAACGGACGAGTTAATGACGCTGGTTAACAAGTTCATTGAAGAAAAAACAATCTGCTAATCCACGAGATGCGGCCCAATTTACTGCTTAGGAGAAGATCATGGGTTTGTTCGATAAACTGAAATCTCTGGTTTCCGATGACAAAAAGGATACCGGAACTATTGAGATCATTGCTCCGCTCTCTGGCGAGATCGTCAATATCGAAGACGTGCCGGATGTCGTTTTTGCGGAAAAAATCGTTGGTGATGGCATTGCTATCAAACCGACTGGTAACAAAATGGTCGCTCCGGTTGACGGCACCATTGGTAAAATCTTTGAAACCAACCACGCGTTCTCTATCGAATCCGATAGCGGCGTTGAGCTGTTCGTCCACTTCGGTATCGACACCGTTGAACTGAAAGGCGAAGGCTTCAAGCGTATTGCTGAAGAAGGTCAGCGCGTGAAAGTTGGCGATACGGTTATTGAATTCGATCTGCCGCTGCTGGAAGAGAAAGCCAAGTCTACCCTGACTCCGGTTGTTATCTCCAACATGGACGAAATCAAAGAACTGATCAAACTGTCCGGTAGCGTAACTGTGGGTGAAACCCCGGTTATCCGCATCAAGAAGTAATTCTTGCCGCAATGAAAAATGGCGCCCATCGGCGCCATTTTTTTATGCTTCTAACAGCAGCGGCAAAATCAATTCATCGCTCTCATGCTGCTGTGTATAACGCATTACCTCCAGCACACGTAAGCCCGCGCTATGCACTGCGTCGGTTAACGCCTTCCCTTTCAGTAATCCACTAATAAGCTGGGCGCAAAACAGATCGCCAGTACCTTTCAGGTCGGTTTTTACCCGTGAATGGGAAATGACATTCACGCTATCGGCACTGACCACCACCACCTGCATCTCCTGATGTTCTTCATTACCGGAGGCGCTGGTAACCACCACCCATTTTAATGTCTCTGAAAGCAGGCTTTTTGCAGCAGCAATGGCGCTGTCGAGGTCACGACAATTTTTACCGGTCAGGATTTCCAGCTCAAAGATATTTGGCGTAATCCCCTGCGCCAGCGGCAGTAAATATTGCCGATACGCATCGGGAAGATCAGCTTTGACGTAAATACCGCTATCAATATCGCCAATCACCGGATCAACCATAATCAGCAAGTCAGGATGCTCTTCGCGTAAGGCTGTCAGCCATTCGGCAAGGATTTTGATTTGCGATGCTGTCCCCATATAGCCCGTGGTAACAGCGCGAAGTTGGCGCAGCGCATCACGCTCCTGAAGCGCACGCAAATAGCCGCTAAACCATTCGTCCGGAATCGCACCACCATAGAATGTGTCATAATGCGGCGTATTGCTCAGCAACACGGTCGGCACGGCAAAGACATTCAGGCCGTTCTGTTTAATCGCAGGCACGGCGATGCTGTTGCCTACGCTGCCATACACCACCTGCGACTGCACGGCGACGATATCCGCCTGCAGCGCCCTGCTCTTATCGTTAAACAACAACAAACTACTCATTTAGTTTTTTCTCCTTGCCGATGATCCCCATCGTATTCCAACCGAAACTTTACCTGATTCTGGCAGTCAAATCGGCTAACACAAAACAAGGATAAGGTAATTCAATGAAGAAAATCATTTGTCTGGTCATTACGCTGTTAATGGCACTCCCCGCTTACGCGAAGTTAACAGCCCATGAAGAAGCCCGCATCAACGCCATGCTCGAGGGATTAGCACAGAAAAAGGATTTGATATTTGTGCGCAACGGCGATGAACACACCTGCGATGAAGCGGTTTCCCATCTGCGTCTGAAGCTGGGCAATACCCGTAATCGTATTGATACTGCCGAGCAATTTATTGATAAGGTTGCCTCGTCATCATCGATTACCGGAAAGCCTTACATTGTGAAGATCACTGGTAAGAGCGATGAAAACGCGCAACCTTTTTTACATACGTTAATTGCCCAGACGGATAAAACAGTACCTGCGCAATAAACTCAAATCCCCGCCCCCTGGCTAAAGTGCTCTTCGCCAAATACGCCAGTGGAAAGGTAGCGATCGCCGCGATCGCAGATGATCGCTACCACCACCGCGCCAGGGTTGGCTTTTGCCACGCGTAGCGCGCCTGCAACGGCACCGCCGGAGCTAACACCGCAGAAAATACCTTCCCGCACCGCCAGTTCGCGCATGGTGTTTTCCGCATCGCGCTGATGAATATCCAGCACCTCATCCACCAGCGAGGCGTTGAAAATCCCCGGCAGATATTCCGCTGGCCAGCGGCGAATCCCCGGAATGCTGCTGCCCTCTTCTGGCTGCAGGCCAACAATGGTCACCGGTTTGGATTGTTCACGCATAAACCGTGACACACCGGTAATGGTGCCGGTTGTCCCCATGCTGGAAACAAAATGGGTAATGCGCCCACCGGTCTGCTGCCAGATTTCCGGCCCGGTGGTGGTGTAATGGGCGTAGGGGTTATCGGGGTTGTTGAACTGATCAAGCAACTTGCCTTCGCCCCGGTTCGCCATTTCCAGCGCCAGATCGCGCGCACCTTCCATGCCCTGTTCTTTGGTGACAAGAATCAGCTCCGCACCGTAGGCACGCATCGCCGCTCGGCGTTCCTGGCTCATATTGTCGGGCATCAGCAATTTCATGCGATAGCCTTTTAGCGCCGCAATCATTGCCAAAGCAATGCCGGTGTTACCGCTGGTGGCTTCAATTAACACATCGCCCGGTTTAATTTCTCCGCGTTTTTCCGCCTCGACAATCATCGATAGTGCCGCGCGATCTTTCACCGAACCTGCCGGATTATTACCTTCCAGCTTTAACCAGACTTCACTGCCGTTATTCGGCCCCATTCGCTGTAATTTCACCAGAGGCGTATTGCCAATTGTTTGTTCTAATGTACTCACGATCTCTGTCCATACGTGGTGTTGCCTGATGCGACGCTTGCGTGTCTTATCAGGCCTACAGGTTACAAACCTTGCCATTAAAAAGCCCGGATCGCGGGAAGCGCCTCCGGGCGTTTAACATTCACTCAACCTATCAGGCGCTTTGTGCGAGGGCAAGTTCCTCATCGCGGGTTTCAATACGCTCGTCGCCGTTATACAGCCGCGCATGTTGCAGCCCGACGAACAAACGATCGCCGCGCTGCGGAGCATCGTCACCACGCATAACCACAGTTAGCGGGTCGTCATACCATCCCAGCGGCTGCACCACTAATTGGGTGTAGTGGCCTTTCGGGCTGGCTTCCAGTACCTGAACCGGCAGCGGCGAATCGAGGCTGGTACGGCGGCTGATATCCACTTCCCACGGGCGCAGGAAGAGATCCACCGGCCCCTGATACGCAGGCGTATATCCCAGCGGCCAGCGATGTGCGCCAACGTGGAACTGCCCGCCGCGAATGGTTCCCTGCAGGCGGTTCACTTCGCCCATAAATTCGAGCACAAAACGGGTCGCAGGTTCGCGCCATACCTGATCCGGCTCATCGGCCTGTTCGATATTGCCCTGGCTCATCACCACCACGCGGTTGGCGACTTCCATCGCCTCTTCCTGGTCGTGGGTGACGAATACGCTGGTGAATTTCAATTCTTCATGCAGTTGACGCAGCCAGCGACGTAGCTCTTTACGTACCTGCGCATCCAACGCGCCAAACGGTTCATCGAGCAGCAGAATTTGCGGTTCAACGGCAAGTGCGCGCGCCAGTGCCACACGCTGCTTCTGACCGCCGGAAAGCTGCGCCGGATAACGATCCGCCAGATGCGCAAGCTGAACCATTTCCAGCAATTTTGTCACCTTCGCTTTGATGGCTGCCGCATTCGGGCGCTCACGACGCGGCAGCACCGTCAGGCCAAAGGCGATGTTGTCGAACACGGTCATATGGCGGAACAGCGCGTAATGCTGGAACACAAAACCGACTTTACGATCGCGCGCGTGCAAGCGGCTGACGTCGGTGCCGTGGAAGCGGATATGCCCGCTGGTTTGATGTTCCAGCCCGGCAATAATACGCAGCAGCGTGGTTTTCCCGGAACCGGACGGCCCCAGCAGCGCGACCATCTGACCTGAAGGAATATCCAGTGAGATATCGTTCAGCACCTGGGTGCGACCAAACGACTTCTTAATATTGGCAATCTCAATGCTCATGATGTTCCTCCTGCTGCGCGCGTTTTTCCTGATTCTCCAGGCGCCACTGCAACATACTCTTTAAAAACAGGGTGATAATCGCCATCAGCGTCAACAGCGCAGCAGCGGTAAAGGAGCCGACGGTGTTGTAGTCCTGCTCCAGCAATTCAATCTGTAACGGCAGCGAAAGTGTTTCGCCGCGAATCGAGCCGGAAACCACCGACACCGCGCCAAACTCGCCAATCGCGCGGGCGTTGGTCAGCACCACGCCATAAAGCAGCGCCCAGCGAATATTCGGCAATGTGACGCGGCGGAACATCTGCCAGCCGGACGCGCCAAGCAAAATCGCCGCTTCGTCTTCCTGGCTGCCCTGGCTTAACATCACCGGCACCAGCTCGCGCACCACAAACGGACACGTCACGAAGATGGTGACCAGCACCATTCCCGGCCACGAGAACATAATTTGCAGGTTATGCTCGTCGAGCCAACCGCCCAGCGGGCCGTTGGAGCCGTAGAACAGCAGATACACCAGGCCTGCGACCACCGGAGAGACGGCAAACGGGATATCCAGCAGCGTCAGCAGCAACTGACGCCCAGGAAAATCAAAACGTGTCACCAACCAGGCCAGCAGAATGCCGAACACCAGATTTACCGGTACGGCAATCAGCGCAATCATCACCGTCAGCCAGATGGCGTGCAGCATGTCCGGGTCGGCCAGATTCTGTAAAACCGGCATCAACCCTTTGCTGAATGCCTGCACGAAGATGTAAATCATCGGCACCAGCAGGATGAACGCCGAAACCAGCATCCCGATGCCAATCAGAAACCATTTGCCCCAGTTAATCGGGCGCGCGTCATAACGCTTCAACTGTGTCACTTCCGCCATTAATGACCTACCACACGCCGACCAAAGCGACTTTGCAGAGTGTTAATTGAGAACAGCAGCAGCAGGGATGCCGCGAGGATCACCGAGGCAATCGCGCTCGCCGCCGGGTAATCAAACTCCTGTAATCGCACAAAAATCATCAGCGACGTCACTTCCGTCTTCCAGGCGATATTCCCGGCGATAAAAATCACCGCGCCAAACTCACCAAGACTGCGGGTAAACGACAGCGCCACGCCCGCCACCAGTGCCGGAGAAAGTTCCGGCAGCACTACTTTGCAGAAACTCTGCCAGCGCGTTGCACCGAGCGTTTCCGCCGCTTCTTCATATTCCGGGCCTAACTCTTCCAGCACTGGCTGCACCGTGCGCACCACAAACGGGATGCTGGTAAAGGCCATCGCCACCGCAATCCCCAGCCAGGTGTAGGTGACTTTGATATCAAATTTTGCCAGCCACTCGCCGTAAAAGCCGTTCACGGAAAAGAGCGAGGCCAGCGTTAAACCCGCGACCGCCGTCGGTAGCGCAAAGGGTAAATCCATCAGCGCATCAAGCAGAGTGCGCCCCGGAAAGCGGTAGCGGGTTAAGATCCACGCCATCAGCAGACCGAAAACACCGTTAAAAATCGACGCCACAAACGCCGACAGCAACGTTACTTTGTAGGCCGCGACCACCTGCGGGTTGGTGACCACCTCCCAGTACTGCGCCCAGCTCATCTCAGAAAGCTGCATCACCAGCGCGGAGAGCGGCAGCAGCAAAATCAGGCAGACAAACAGCAGACTGGTGCCGAGGCTTAAGGTAAAGCCCGGCAGCACGCGTCTGGAGGAGACGGCAAACATCAGTTACGCCCCGCCGCTAACAGCTTGTCTAACTCGCCGCCGCTGGTGAAGTGGGTTTTCATCACTTCCGGCCAGGAGCCAAATTTATCTTCCACGCGGAACAGCTCGGTCTGCGGGAATTTGTCTTTCAGTTTGTCCATGACTTCCGGGTTATTTACGCGATAGTAGTAGTCGGTGATGATGGTTTGCGCCTGCGGGCTGTAGAGCCAGTTCAGATAGGCTTTTGCTGCTTTTTCCGTGCCGTTGGCCTGCACGTTTTTATCCACCCACGCCACCGGGAATTCCGCCAGAATGTTGGTTTTCGGAATCACCACTTCAAAGCCCTGCGCTTCATACTGCTTACGGATGTTGTTCACTTCCGATTCGAAGCTGATCAGCACATCGCCCAGACCGCGCTCGGCAAAGGTGGTGGTCGCGCCACGACCGCCGGTATCGAACACTTCAACGTTCTTCAGGAACTGGGTCATAAACTGTTCGGTTTTGGCTTTATCGCCACCGTCAGCTTTATCCGCTGCGCCCCACGCGGCTAAATAGGTGTAACGCGCATTCCCTGAAGTTTTCGGATTCGGGAAAATCAGCTTCACATCAGTTCGCACCAGATCGTTCCAGTCGTGGATATTCTTCGGGTTGCCCTTACGCACCAGGAATCCCATCGTGGAGTAGAACTGCGAACTGTTATTCGGCAAACGCGACTGCCAGTCGGCCGGGATCAGCTTGCCTTTATCGTGCAGGATCTGCACGTCAGTCACCTGGTTATAAGTGACAACGTCTGCTTTTAAGCCCTGCAAAATTGCCAGCGCCTGTTTTGATGACCCGGCATGAGATTGTTTAATCGTCAGTTTGTCGCCAGCGTTATCTTTTGCCCACTGCTGTTCAAACGGGGTATTCAGGGCGGCAAACAGCTCGCGGGAGACGTCATAAGAACTGTTCAGCAGTTCCGTTGCCTGCACGTGACCAGCCAGCAGCAGAGAAGCGACCAGCGCGAGAGAGTTCTTTTTCAGTAAGTTAACGGCCATTGCGCACCCTTATATATTTAATGACTTTCTAATAGCCATCATATTTATAACGGGCATGAAAGGAGTAACGGTTTTATATACCGTTTGGTGATTTGGAAGTTGAAAAGGGAATAAGACGAAATCCTCCCCACACATGCAGGGAGGAAACAGAGGTGAATCAGATGCCGACGCTGACCGTCTCCGGCAGTGTGCTGCCACCATCGATCACATTCTGTGTACCGGTTAAATAGCTGGATTCATCCGACGCGAGGAAGGCCGCCAGCTCACCGACTTCCAGCGGATCGGCGAGGCGACGCAGCGGGATTGCTTTCGCCATTTCAGTCAGTACCGATTCCGGATCTTGCGGATTTGACTGGCGGGCAATACTTTCCGCCATTGGCGTGCGAACGTATCCAGGGCAGATTGCGTTAACGCGAATCCCCGACTGCGCGTACTCCACTGCCAGCGATTTGGTCAGCCCCACAATCGCCGCTTTCGTTAAGGCATACGCCGTTTCGCCCGGATCGGCCACCATATCGCCGGTGACCGAAGACATCATCACAATGCGACCATCTTTGCGGGCAATCATTTCCGGCAGCACCGCTTTCGTGACGTTCCACACGCCTTTAATATTGATATCAATATGGAAATCGCGATCGTCATCGCTCATTTCAAGAAAACTACCCAGACGGCAAACACCTGCGTTATTCACCAGAATATCAATGCGCCCTTCTTTTTCCTTCGCGCGCTTGATCGCTGCCGTAACTGACGCCGGGTCGCGTACATCAGCAATTACCGCCGTACAGCGATGGCCACGACCACACAGCTCATCCGCCAGCTTTTCAATCTCAGGGGAGATATCCAGCAAGATTAGGTTTGCGCCATGACGCGCAAAGGTTCTGGCAATTCCTTCACCAATGCCTTGCGATGCGCCCGTAATCAGTGCTGTCTTGCCCGTGAGTTTACCCATTTCAAGTTTCTCCTTTTGAATACAGAGCATTACGCTCTATTGTCCCTACCATACCTGAATAACAGATCAATGCTGAGGAGTGGATCTAAATTCAGGAAAATCTTAAGTAAAATCTCCCATAACCACAACTCTGTCATTGTATGCATTCCCTGCTGTACATAATCAGGCAGGGAGATATGATTCACTCCATATGAAATTATTCGAAGGCAAATATTTAAGGTGATTGTATATGCAACTTGAAAAAATGATTACTGAAGGTTCGAACAGTGCCTCGGCTGAAATCGACCGCGTATCGACGCTGGAAATGTGCCGAATTATCAATGATGAAGATAAAACCGTTCCATTGGCCGTTGAGCGAGTACTGCCGGATATCGCAGCGGCGATTGATGTCATCCACGCCCAGGTGAGCGGTGGTGGTCGTCTGATTTATCTCGGTGCCGGGACTTCCGGTCGGCTGGGGATTCTGGATGCCAGCGAGTGCCCCCCAACCTACGGCGTGAAACCGGGTCTGGTGGTTGGTTTGATTGCTGGCGGCGAATATGCCATTCAGCACGCGGTGGAAGGCGCGGAAGACAGCCGGGAAGGCGGCGTCAACGATCTGAAAAATATTGCTTTAACGGCGCAGGATGTGGTTGTCGGTATTGCTGCCAGTGGTCGCACGCCGTATGTGATTGCCGGGCTGGAATACGCTCGCCAGTTAGGCTGCCGCACGGTCGGTATTTCCTGTAATCCCGGTAGTGCTGTTTCAACAACCGCAGAGTTTGCTATTACGCCAGTCGTCGGGGCTGAAGTGGTTACCGGTTCTTCGCGGATGAAAGCAGGTACGGCGCAGAAACTGGTGCTCAACATGCTCTCCACCGGGCTGATGATTAAGTCAGGAAAAGTGTTCGGCAACCTGATGGTCGATGTGGTCGCCACCAACGAAAAACTACACGTGCGCCAGGTCAATATTGTCAAAAACGCGACCGGATGTAGCGCGGAACAGGCGGAAGCGGCGCTAATTGCCTGCGATCGCCACTGCAAAACAGCGATTGTAATGGTCTTGAAAAATCTCGATGCCGCAGAAGCGAAAAAACGCCTGGCGCAGCATGGGGGTTTTATTCGTAAGGCTCTGGAAAAGGAATAACCTATGGCTAAAGAGATCAGCAGTGAGCTTCTGAACACCATTCTTACCCGCGTCGGCGGCGCGGGTAATATCGCCAGTTGTGGTCACTGTATGACGCGTCTGCGTCTCGGTGTGCATGACAGTTCACTGGTTGATCCTGATATCAAAACGCTGGAAGGGGTGAAGGGTGTCATTTTGACCAGCGATCAAGTACAGGTGGTATTTGGGTCGGGCAAAGCGCATCGTGCCGCAAAAGCAATGAGCGAGTTGTTGGGTGAAACACCTGTGCAGGATGCCGCAGAAATCGCCGCCCAGAACAAACGTCAGTTAAAAGCCAGACAAACCTCTGGCGTGCAGCAATTTCTCGCCAAATTCGCCACTATCTTTACGCCGCTAATTCCTGGATTTATTGCCGCCGGTCTATTGCTGGGGATTGCGACGTTAATTGCTACGGTGATGCACGTTCCGGCAGATGCCCAGGGAACGCTGCCCGACGCACTGAATTTTATGAAGGTATTCAGCAAAGGCTTATTCACCTTCCTGGTGATTCTGGTGGGCTATAACGCCGCTCAGGCCTTCGGCGGCACGGGTGTAAATGGCGCAATTATCGCCGCACTCTTTCTGCTCGGTTATAACCCAGCAGCCACCACCGGTTACTACGCTGGTTTTCACGATTTCTTCGGCCTGCCTATCGATCCGCGCGGCAATATTATCGGCGTACTGATTGCCGCCTGGGTCTGCGCCCGCATTGAAGGTATGGTGCGTCAATTTATGCCGGACGATCTCGACATGCTGTTGACGTCGTTAATCACTCTGCTAATCACCGCCACGCTGGCATATCTGGTGATTATGCCGCTGGGAGGCTGGTTATTCGAAGGCATGTCCTGGCTGTTTATGCATCTGAACAGTAATCCACTTGGTTGTGCTGTACTTGCCGGGCTGTTCCTGATTGCCGTGGTGTTTGGCGTGCATCAGGGCTTTATTCCCGTTTATCTTGCCTTGATGGACAGCCAGGGTTTCAACAGTCTATTCCCGATCCTTTCAATGGCAGGCGCGGGTCAGGTGGGCGCGGCACTGGCGCTTTACTGGCGCGCGCAGCCGCACAGTGCCTTACGCAGCCAGGTGCGCGGGGCGATTATTCCTGGTTTGCTGGGCGTGGGTGAACCGTTGATTTACGGTGTAACCCTGCCCCGCATGAAACCGTTTGTTACCGCTTGTTTAGGCGGCGCAGCAGGTGGATTGTTTATTGGTCTGATCGCATGGTGGGGTCTGCCGATGGGACTAAACAGTGCCTTTGGGCCGTCTGGCCTGGTGGCGTTGCCGCTGATGACTTCGGCACAAGGTATCCTTCCGGCAATGGCGGTTTACGCTGGCGGGATTCTGGTGGCATGGATTAGCGGGTTCATTTTCACCACGCTCTTTGGCTGCCGTAACGTCAATCTGGACTAAGCCGTAACTTAGAAACAAAACAGCCCGATACGCTACGCTTATCGGGCCTGCAGGTTAACTGCAATTTATTGAATTTGAACGATCATACAAGCCGGATAAAGCATTTACGCCGCTCCGGCAAGACGCTACAGGTGCGTGAGTAAAACTTACAGCGCCATCAGTTTGTCCAGCGACGGCGCGAAGTAATAGCCGCCAGTGACCGGTTTGGTGAAACGTAACATTGCATCACGTTTGCCATCGGTATCGCCAAACATGCTCAGCAGCTGCTGCTCAATGTTGTGCAGACGTGCGCAGTAAGCGCAGAAGTACAGACCGTGCGTGCCGCTGGCGGTGCCGTATGGCAAGCTCTGGCGAACAATCTTCAGCCCTTTACCGTCTTCTTTCAGATCAACGCGGGTCAGGTGAGAAGTTTCCGGGCGTTCGTCGCCGTCAATCTCTTCGTTGGCCTCTTTGGTACGACCGATCATCATCTCCTGATCATGAACGCTCATACGGTTAAGCTGCTTCAGGTTATGTTCCCAACGCTGTACAAACACATAACTACCGCCTGCATCCACGCCGTCTTTGATAACCGCCACTTCGCGACGCGTCTCTTCACCCGCCGGGTTTTCTGTACCGTCAACAAAGCCGCTCAGGTCACGTTCCTCAACCCAACGGAAGCCGTGGATCTCCTCTTTCACTTCAATGCAGTCACCAAAGGCTTCCATCGCCGCCTGGGCGACAGAGAAGTTTACGTCATGACGCAGAGAAAGAATGTGGATCAACACATCAAACTGGGTCGTTGGCGCAAGACCTTTACCGTAACCCGGGAAATCTTTCAGCTCTTCGGCACCCACGCCGCCGCTCAGAGCACGCCAGGTGTTGTTGCCAAAGGCAACCACCGCGCCGAGATGCGCATCCGGGAATTTTGCTTCAAAGGTTGCCAGTTTATCGGCAAAGGTTTTACTGGCCGCACGCAGGGCATCAACTTCCCCTTTAACGTTGGCTTCAATCCAAATCGCTGCGCGGCAATGTTCTGGCAAAATGCCACTCTGAACCTGAGACATTGTTCCTCCTGAAAATAAGAATGCCACGCAATCCGTGGCATTGTTGGGCGCTATCTTACGTGTTTTTTTGCGGCGGCGGTTTGTTCAGACGCAAATTAACGCCGCCAGATAATTTTACTGACTTTCCAGTTTTTCAGGGTATCGTCTGAAGGCATTAACCCTTCAGGACCACTCCACTCACCGCTGAACTGGTAGCTAATATGTTGGCTGCCTTCGGCTTTACATTCCACAGCACGATTATCATCACCGTCGGCTTTTTGGCAATTGCCAAATGCTTTGCTGTAAAGGTCGCTAAACGGTGTTCCGATTTTAACACCCGTGTCAGCAGGAATATCGCTATCAAGCACATCAATGCGGCTGATTGTGCCCTGATCGCCATTAATCACCATCGCCACGTTGTCGCCTTTCATTACTTCGAAAAAGCGCACAACATTACCGTTCGCAGTTTTCATTCCGCTGCGCAGGCGATAATCACCATCAAGCGCATCGGCAATGGCTTGTTCTTGTAGCGGCGTAGACGCCGTTAACTCACCCACCCCCTGCTCGCTCACTTTGGTGGACGACCCAAACCAGTTCCACGGGTTAGCGGCAGACCAGTTAACTGACGACATGGTGGAACAGCCGGTCAGCATCAACGGCATAGCGCATAACAATAAACGCAGCGATTTCATGTCACTTCCTTTGGTTATTCAATAACGTTGCTTGGAGTGCAAATTTGCAAAAAAGTGCCGTTAGAAGCTGATGACAAACACAGAATTGCCTGATGCGCTACGCTTATCAGGCCTGTTTTTTCCTGCAATGTATTGAATTTGCGAAAATTTGTAGGCTGAATAAGCCGTTCACGCCGCATCCGGCATAAACAAAGCGCGCCTCTGCGCTATTCTTTTTCTTCATTAAAACAGGCACGTAAGCGTCGATTGGTCAAAAGCCAGATTAACGCCACAATATCTGCCACCACCAGCGCCAGACCGATACCGCTAACAGATTCACCGTTCAGCCACAGCCACGGTTGCCAGCAAAGCAAAACGAACTGCGCCAACAGCAACAGAAAATAGAGCACATGCCAGATACGGGGAAACGTAGCCCGCCGACCACTCAGCAAAAACGCCAGCACCGCCGGAATGCCGGGAATCAACCCCAGCCAGAAATTATCGTGATCGGGATAAAACAGATTCAGCAGCGCAGTCCCCTGCTCGCGCGATGCACCGGCAATCACAAACAGTACCCAGGTTCGCGCCTGTAGCAAAAGCACAATCCAGAAGAGAAAAGGTAAACGCAGGCGTCCGTGCGCATCATAATGGACAGGATGAAACTCAGTACTCTTCATCTTCAATCAAACGCTTACCCAGACTCAGCACATCGGCGTGTTCATATCCCAGACGTTCATACATCCCAAGCACCATGTCGTTATCTTCCGGCACGTTGATCTGAATTTTCGGGCAACCACGAGCAATCAGCTTTTTCTCCAGCCGATTAAGCAGCGCATTGGCAATCCCACGCCCGCGAAACTCAGGATGCACGCCAAGATAATAAGCAGATCCGCGATGCCCGTCATAACCCCCCATCACCGTTCCGACCACTTCACCGTTCACCTCAGCGACCAGAAACAAACTGACGTCATGGTTCATCTTGCGCTCGATGTCCATTTCCGGATCATTCCACGGACGCAGCAAGTCGCAACGCTCCCAAAGGGTGATGACCTCTTCGAAATCTTCCTGGCGAAATACGCGTATCTCCATGGTATTCGTTACCTTTTTGCGGGTTAAAAGGGTGATTATGGCGTGAACGGTTGAATTAGCCAATATCTGACGAAAATCGGTTGAAAAAGTGGCATAATGGGGAGTTGTCAACTATTGAAATGAAAAGTAAAACAATTCTCAACAGCAAACGGTCGTAACGGATTACGCGATACGATATAACATCTGGAACTTTATTATTACAACTCAGGCCGTATGAGCACTTTTAAACCACTAAAAACACTCACTTCGCGCCGCCAGGTGCTGAAAGCCGGATTGGCTGCCCTGACGTTGTCAGGAATGTCGCAAGCCATCGCCAAAGAAGAACCTTTAAAAACCAGTAACGGACATAGCAAGCCAAAAGCCAAAAAAGCTGGCGGCAAACGTGTCGTTGTTCTCGATCCAGGCCACGGCGGGATTGATACCGGAGCGATCGGTCGCAACGGTTCGAAAGAAAAACACGTGGTGCTGGCGATTGCTAAAAACGTCCGTTCCATTTTGCGCAATCATGGCATTGATGCGCGTTTAACGCGTTCTGGCGATACGTTTATCCCACTGTACGATCGCGTTGAAATCGCCCATAAACATGGCGCGGATCTGTTTATGTCAATTCACGCCGACGGCTTTACCAACCCAAAAGCCGCTGGTGCATCAGTCTTTGCCCTCTCTAACCGTGGCGCAAGTAGTGCGATGGCAAAATATTTGTCGGAACGCGAAAACCGTGCCGATGAAGTCGCCGGGAAAAAAGCGACTGACAGGGATCATCTATTGCAACAAGTGCTGTTTGATCTGGTGCAAACAGATACCATTAAAAACAGCCTGACGCTTGGCTCGCATATCCTGAAGAAGATTAAGCCGGTGCATAAACTTCACAGCCGCAACACTGAACAAGCCGCGTTTGTGGTGTTGAAATCACCGTCGGTTCCTTCAGTGCTGGTGGAAACTTCGTTTATCACCAACCCGGAAGAAGAGCGACTGTTAGGCACGGCGGCGTTTCGTCAGAAAATCGCCACAGCGATTGCTGAAGGCGTGATCAGTTATTTTCACTGGTTCGACAACCAGAAAGCACATTCGAAAAAGCGATAAGTTATGAAACCCGACGCACACCAGGTTAAACAGTTTCTGCTCAACCTTCAGGACACAATTTGCCAGCAGCTGACCGCCGTCGATGGCGCAGAGTTTGTCGAAGATAGCTGGCAGCGCGAAGCTGGTGGCGGCGGGCGTAGCCGGGTGTTGCGTAATGGTGGAGTTTTCGAACAGGCGGGCGTTAACTTTTCTCACGTCCACGGTGATGCGATGCCGGCTTCCGCCACCGCTCATCGCCCGGAACTTGCCGGGCGCAGTTTTGAGGCGATGGGCGTTTCGCTGGTCGTGCATCCGCATAACCCGTATGTCCCCACCAGCCACGCGAATGTGCGCTTTTTTATTGCCGAAAAACCAGGCGCCGATCCTGTCTGGTGGTTTGGCGGTGGCTTCGACTTAACCCCCTTCTATGGCTTTGAAGAAGACGCCATTCTCTGGCACCGCACCGCCCGCGACCTGTGCCTGCCATTTGGTGAAGACGTTTATCCACGTTATAAAAAGTGGTGCGACGATTACTTCTACCTCAAACATCGTAACGAACAGCGCGGCATTGGCGGGCTGTTCTTTGATGATCTGAACACGCCAGACTTCAACCACTGTTTTGCCTTTATGCAGGCGGTAGGCAAAGGCTACACCGACGCATACTTGCCTATTGTTGAGCGACGTAAAGCGATGGAATACGGCGAGCGCGAGCGTAATTTCCAGCTCTACCGTCGCGGGCGTTATGTCGAATTCAACCTGGTCTGGGATCGCGGTACGCTGTTTGGCTTGCAAACCGGCGGGCGCACCGAATCAATCCTGATGTCAATGCCGCCGCTGGTACGCTGGGAGTACGATTATCAACCGGAAGAAGGCAGCCCGGAAGCGGCGTTGAGCGAGTTTATTAAGGTCAGGGATTGGGTATGATTTCCTCACCCCAACTCCTGCATCCGCTGATGCAGCGTCAGTGACGGCTTCTCGGCAAACAGTTGCTGATAATCCGTGGCAAATTGCCCCAGATGCCAGAATCCCCACTGCATGGCGGCGTCTTTTACCGTTGTGCTTTGCGACCACGGGCTTATCAGTTCACGTCGCACGGCGTTCAGACGAATGCGTTTCAGCCACGCGTTCGGGCCAATGCCTAAAATAGCGTGAAACGCGTTTTGTAACGTACGGCGACTGACATGCAGTTGATTGCACAAGTCCAGCACCGTTACCGGTTCGGACATGTTTTCCAGCACATATTCGCGGGCGCGGGAAAGCAAACGGCGGTAACTCTGATGACTAATGCTTTCCGCCGTCACCATTGGCTGCGCTTCTTCCAGCATCGCCCCCATCGCCAGCAGCAAATTGTCACCCAGCACTTTACGCACCGCAGGCTGATGCAAATTTTCTGGATTCTCGCAAAACGTCGCCAGCGCCTGTTGCACAAAGCCCCACAGCGCGGCTTTATGCTGTTCTTTCACTTCCAGCGCCGACTGGCTACGCAGCATATGTAATACCCGATCAGGATTATGCAAAAAGTTAGCCTGCCGGGTAATGACATCTTCAGAAAGCACCACGCCAAGAATGGTGTAATCGTCCGGCGTACTTAATTCAAACTCGGTGCCACCAGGGCGTGTGGCAATTTCTGCGCTTCCCAGACATTGCGAACCGATAAATCCCTGTTCGCCACGCGTCGCCGGAATGCCAAACCAGAAAGAGTTCGGCCAGACCAAGCACGACTGACGCAGCGCCAGACCGGTGTATTCACGGAAAACCTGAATATCATCAAGCAGGATTTCCGTAAATTCACCATGAAACTTGCCCGGATGGAGCTGATCGTAAATCTGCTGCCAGGCGGTAATCGTCAAAGCATGTTCATAGACATCCGTTGTCTGTCGTTGATGAACATTATCCACTTCGACCTTCGGCGTGAGCTTCAGGTTTTCGGGTAAGGGTTCATGATAAAGATGGTGCAAATTGGCTGTACGGGTCTTTTTCATGATGTTAATGCCGGATGTTGTATGACATCCGGCACCTCCGACAGGTTAATGGGGCTTGAGACGATAACGACTACTGCGTTTACGCAACGTCCCGGCAGAAAAGAGCTGTTCGAGCGCATTTCTGGCTTTTTCCAGCGGCCAGCCAAAGTGGGCAGCCACTTCTCCTGCCGTCATTCCCTGACGTACTGATGTTAACAGCGCCAACAACTCGTCAGCAGATCCCTCGGCAATAGCGGACGCATCAGGTTGCTTCGGCTGGCGCTTAAAGCCTGTAACCAGCCACTGGGTGTCATCATCAGGCCGACCAATCTCCTTACGGCTGATGACACGCCCGGTACGCATCGCGGCGGCACAACCTGCGTCCAGCGCCGCACGACACGCCGCCAAATCGCCTTCCACCACCAGCGTTAAGCGACCAAGGTCAAGCACTTCGTGACTGAGCAGACGCACGTTAGCCGCTTTGAGCATGGCATCCGCTGCATCTATCGCGGCGACCATGCCGTCCACTTCCAGCAATCCCAGTGCATTGATCATCGGCAACCTCCGTTACGCACGCTGGATTGGATTACGCGCGATTTCCAGCACGGCATCGGTAAAGGCGTTGCAGGCCGCTTTACACGCTGCCTGGCTACCGGTTAAAAATGCCGCTGAATAGTTGGTTTCTGACGGTGGCGGTACATAGGTCACCAGTTGCACGTCAGCCGATTTCAACGCCGCATCGATGCCGTAGGTCGCTTCCAGCGGCGGTGCCACCAGATACGCCAGCGGATCGCCGAGCGTAATTCCGGCGGTTGATGAGAGATAAGAACCGGTACGCGAAACTACATGAGCGAGGAATGCCGTATCTTGCTTATCGTTCGCCCACTGGAACGCCGCGCCATTTTCAATATGCGCAACCATCGCATCCAGACCGGCACGCACTTCCGCCGGGTTTGGCCCACCAAGCATAATCAACACTTCACCGGCAGTCGGTGACGGACCGTGCGCCGCGCCGGCATACAGCGAGCGACCATACACCACTTCCACCATCGCCTGTTTGGTCGCTTCGTCAGCGGCAATGTAGGTAACATCATCAGAGTCGGCAGAAATCAACCCGAGACTACGAATATGCGGCGGTAATTTCAGTTCACGCGCAAAATCAGCGTTAACGGAGGCAATCACCCGCATGGCGGTGACCGACGGTCGAATCAAATCTAAAGCTGGCATGATGCCTCCTTATCGGGTCATGTTGATGCCGGATGCTTTCTGCTCCAGCATACGTTTCGCCAAATCCACAATGACGGCTGCGGCTTCAACCGGCGGCGTACCGCCCTGGTGAATGTTAGAGATACAGGTGCGGTCGGCCTCAACGGTGGTCGCCATACGCGGTGAGTAAACGGCGTAGCAGGAGAGGCTTTCTGACTGCCCTAACCCCGGGCGTTCGCCCACCAGCAGAATCACCACTTTCGCGCCGAGAAGTTCGCCAATCTGGTCTTCAATCTTCACGCGACCATAACGCACGAAGAACGGCGTACCGACTTTCAGTCCCGCATGTTGCAGACCCGCCATCAGCGGCGGCAGGATCTCTTCATAGTTCACGGTGATCGCGTCAGTAGACAGGCCATCGGAGACAACGACCTGTACGTCCGGATTAGCAACGCACTGTGCTTTCAGGGCTTCAACGGCTTCCGCACACAGACGACGCCCCATGTCCGGGCGAGTCAGGTAGAGATTTTTGTCGATGATTTCAGAGCGTACTTCCAGCAGCCCCTGCGCTTTCACCCACTCTTCCGGCACTTCTTTCAGGACGGTGTCTTTCGAACGTGAGTGGTCGGCCAGGAAACGCAGCAGCGCCTGAGTACGCGGACGCGGACCGGCACGACCGGTACAAACGCGAGCCACAGTGCTGCGGCGCAGTTCTGTTAATACGTCTGCGCGATGCGGATTTTCCACGCCAATCCATGCCTTCGCTTCAGCGGAACCTAAATCCAGCGCGCAGCTTTCAGAGGTCACCGGCGCAGCGCACGTTGTGGTGGCGCATTTTGTTTCCGCTGGCGCGGCATCCGCCTGTCCCATTGACGCCATCACGCTGCGTACAATTTCTTCAATCTGTTTTTGATCCATGATGTGTTATCTCCGCGTCATCAGAAGAACAGTGACGGATCGCCCGCCCGTTTGGTCAGGCGACCGTTTGCCATAATGCCCATGCTTTCCAGCCAGCGTTCAAACTCCGGTGACGGACGCAGGTTGAGTAACTGACGCACTGTGGCGGTGTCATGGAAGGCGGTGGTCTGATAGTTGAGCATGATGTCATCGCCCAGCGGCATCCCCATGATGTAGTTGCAGCCTGCGGTGGCGAGCAGGATCATCAGGTTTTCGTTGAGGTTCTGGTCAGCGTCAGCGTGGTTGGTGTAGCAGCAGTCACAGCCCATAGAGATGCCGCTCAGCTTGCCCATAAAGTGATCTTCTAAGCCCGCGCGGATAATCTGTCGGTCGTTGTAGAGATACTCCGGCCCGATAAAGCCGACCACGGTGTTGACGATAAACGGATCATAATGACGCGCCAGCCCGTAGTTACGCGCTTCCATCGTCACCTGATCTGCACCAAAGTTAGCGCCAGCGGAGAGCGCAGAACCTTGTCCGGTTTCGAAGTAGAGGCAGTTTTCCCCGGCAATACGGTTGAACTCCGCGCCCACTGCGCGCGCTTCGTCAAGCATCGCCAGTTCCACGCCAAACTCTTTCAGCCCTTTTTCGCTGCCGCAGATACTCTGGAAAATCAGCCCGCCTGGTGCGCCACGACGAATCGCTTCTATCTGGGTGGTGACATGCGCCAGCACGCAGCCCTGGGTTGGAATATTGAATTTGTCGATCACACCGTAAATGGTATCCAGCACACGGCTTAAGTTTTCCACGTCGTCCGTCACCGGGTTGACGCCAATCACCGCATCGCCTACCCCAAAGGAAAGCCCTTCGTAGATTTGCGCGGCGATACTTTGCACATCGTCACGGGTGTCGTTTGGCTGCAAACGGGCGCTAAAAGTGCCTGGGATACCGATGGTGGTATTGGCCTTTTTGATCACCGGCATTTTCTTCGCGCCGTAGATCAGATCCGCGTTGGAGCAAATCTTCGCCACCGCAGCGACCACTTCCGAGGTCAGCCCTTTGCGGGTAAAAGCAATGTCGTCCACGCTGGTCTCGTCGCTCAGCACATACTCGCGCAGCTCGCTGATACTCCAGTTTTTAATCTGGTTGTAGGCCGTTTCGTTAACGTCGTCCTGAATCAGCCGCGTGACGCAGTCCTCTTCATAAGCAATCACCGGATTATTGCGGATATCCGCCACCGTCATTTCCGACAACACCTGCTTTGCCGCCACCCGCTCCTGTGAGCTTGCCGCTGCAACGCCCGCCAGCACATCCCCCGAACGCAGTTCGTTGGCTTTAGCCAGTACCTCTTTTACATCCTTAAACTGATATACATTGCCGAACAATGTGGTCTTTAGTTTCATAAGTCGTTCCCTCAGGAAGGAAATGCGAGTGATTTCACCGTCACCGGCACAACCGATCCGCCAAAAAGAGGCGTACCAATGTCGATATAGTCCCCCGCACGGACAATCACTTCGTCAATGACTGCCAACGGGAGTTGTTGTAGCTGTGGGCGCAACAACATGCCCAGAGCTTTACCAAAGTCCTGCCCGGCTACCACCAGCAGGGGATGCGGATTCGGAAAACGCGCGACGAAATCGACCAGCGCGTTGATAACCGTCAGTACCGAGGCGTAACGCACCGGAAGTCCGGCGGGAAGCGCCAGCACGTACGCGTCAGTTTTGGGGCAAAGATCAAGCTGAATCAGCGCCTGTTGCCAGGCATTCACCAGATCCGTTTCATCAATCGGGATCGCCACCGGCAGATTGCGCAGCGGCAGTTGTACGCCCTCCAACCAGATAGTGCTGCCCGAGAGCGAAAGGGTATGCGCGCCCGCGCCAATCACCGTGGCGCGCACGGTTTGCGCCGGAAACTGCACGTTCATCTCACGCAGACGCGGATGCTCATGCAGCGCCGTTGCCAGCAACGGGCCGATATCGGCAAAACAGAACGGGTCGGCGGGCTGGTGGCGATAACATTCGCCCACGCCGCCGGAGAGCGTAATGATTTCGGGCGTAACACCTGCCGGCAGCAAACCGGTTTGCATCAATGCCTGCGCGAGCGGCGAGAGCGTTCCGTCAATCACTTCGACAATCAGTTCTGCCATCCGGCGGGTAACCTGCACCAGTTGCGCACCGGTCAGCGAACGGGCGTCGGTGCCTGCGCCGAAGCACTCATCCACAATCATCTGCCCCGGTTTATGGGCGTAAACCACGCGTCCCTGGCTGTCGGTTTCCAACAGGCGACCGCCAACGTTCAGGCAGGCAGTCCCGCTGATTTTTCCAGCTTCGAACAGGGCGTAGTTCGCGGTGCCACCGCCGATGTCGATATTCAGTACCCGACACAGCCGTTGTTCAGAGAGGGTTTGCGCCCCGGCACCGTGGCCTGCAATCACCGATTCGAGATGCGGTCCGGCGCTGGCAACCACAAAATCGCCCAGCGACCGGGAGAGCGTCATCACCGCCGGACGGGCGTTGCGGGTTTTCGCGCTTTCGCCGGTGATGATGATGGCGCCGGAATCGACGCTTTCCGGCGCGATGCCCGCAGCCTGATATTGCTCGAGGATTAAGGTTTTCAGTTCCGCTTCTTTTAAACCGCCCTGTTTATCGACAGGGGTAAAGAACACCGGGCTTTGCCAGCTAATTTCGCGTTTGATAAATTCGTAGCGCGGCACCTGCGACACCGCCGCACGGTTAACCAGTTCCAGATGGGAGAAGATCACCTGAGTGGTAGTGGTGCCGATATCGATACCGACGCTCAGTAGCTGGCGAGTGCTCACGATTGCGCCTCCGCTGCGTTTTTAGCCGTTGCTGCATCGTCTTTTGGCACCAGCATCATCGCCACGCCAATCGCCGTGACGCCGCCAATCAACTTGCCGACAATCATCGGGAAGATCATGGCGTTCATGTTGGCAGCCGCGAAGCCTAAATGGTCGCCCAGGGCGAAGGCTGCGGAAACGGCGAAGGCGCAGTTGATGACTTTGCCGCGAGTATCCATCTGCTTCATCATGCCGAACATCGGGATATTGTTGGCAAGCGTCGCCACCATGCCTGCTGCCGCGATATTGTTCATATTCAGCACCTTACCGACGCTCATCAGCGGTTTTTCAAACCAGCGGGTCAGTAGCAGTACCATCGGATACGCGCCAAGCAGGACGCAGGAGATCGAGCCGATAACTTCAATCGCGCGCATCACTTCACCAGGTTTGTCACCAGGCGCCATAAAGATCGGATCAAGACCGGGGATCAGTTCCCAACCGAGGAGGAATTTCACCACCGCAGCGGCAAGACCGAGGGTGATTAATGCAACGAGAAATTTGGCGAAGATCTGGAAGCCGTTGATCATTTTTTCCGGGATGAACTTCAGCCCCAGCGCCACCAGCACCGCAACGATAAGTACCGGGATCATGTTCATCAGGATCAGCGCGAAGGTGAACTCCACCGGCTGACCGTTGATCTGTACGCCGGAGTACATTGCCACCAGGCCACCGGCAATACAGCCAATCGGAATAGTCACAATGCCCGCCAGAACGCCGAGCGCCAGGTAACGACGATCTGAGGGTTCGATAATGCCGAGCGCCACCGGAATGGAAAACACAATCGTTGGCCCCATCATCGATCCGAGAATTAACCCAGAGTATAGCCACGCTGCTACGTCACCGCCCGCCAGCTCTTTGGCGAGGAAGAAGCCGCCCATATCACACGCCAGCAGTGTTCCGGCAAACATGGAAGGGTTTGCGCCGAGCATTTCATAAACGGGGATGATTACCGGCCCAAGTACATGCGCCAGTACCGGTGCCAGCGCGGTCATACCGACCATCGCCAGACCCAGTGCGCCCATCGCCATAAAGCCTTCTTCGAACTGCCCGCCGGATCCTTCGATGCTTTTACCGAACTTACCGAGGAAACGAGCAGAACCGCCGAACTGCGACAGGATCCTGTCTACGGCCGCTATCAGCATAAAGAACATCATGATGTACATGATGATTTCGTTAATTCCCATCGCCTTTACTCCCTGTTAGTTGTTATTTATTGTCGGATGCGGCGTAAACGCCTTATCCGCCCTACATGTGCAATCCCCCAGGCCGGATAAGACGCGGCAAGCGTCGCATCCGGCATTTATTGTGCTGCTGCGTACAGGCCGACAATCTGTTCCAGGCTGGCGGTACGCGGATTGCTGCGCAGACAAATATCTTCCAGCGCGGCCTGTGCCCATGCGCCGTAATGCGCAGATGTCGCACCAACATCGCCCAGTCGTTTACTAATCCCGACTTCTGCAATCAGCTCACTAACCGCGTTAATAGCATCACGCTCGTCGGATTTTTTAGTTCGCAGCGCCCTGCCTACCTGGCTAAAACGTTCGCGGCATACCATCCGGTTAAACTCCATCACCGTTGGCAGCAGCATGGCATTCGCCAGACCGTGCGGAATATGCAGCGCCGCCCCCGGCTGATGCGCCATCGCGTGGCATAACCCAAGCCCCGCACTGGAAAACGCCATTCCCGCCATACATGAAGCCAGCAACATGCTCTCTCGCGCGGCAAGGTCATGACCGTAACCCACCGCTTTCGGCAACGATTTACCAATCATCGCAATAGCGCCAATCGCCAGACTGTCGGTAAACGGTGTGGCGTTCAGTGCGCTATACGCTTCAATGGCATGGGTTAACGCGTCGATGCCGGTCATCGCCGTCACATGCGACGGCACGCCTTCGGTTAGCGCGGCGTCGAGGATCGCCACATCCGGCATCAGCGAGGCATGTGCTAACACCTGCTTGCGCCCGCTCACCGCGTCGATAATCACCGTTACGTTGGTCGTTTCAGAGCCGGTTCCGGCGGTAGTAGGAATGGCTATCAGCGGCAGGCGCGGTTGCAGAACGCTGGTTTCTGACATCTCTGCCAGCGTGCTATCGGGATTCGTCACCAGCAACGCCACGGCTTTCGCCGCATCGAGCACCGATCCACCGCCAAACGCAATCACCCCATCACACCCCGATTCACGCAGTTGCGCTACAGCCGCACACACGTCGGTAATGCACGGTTCGCCCACCGGACATGGCCAGAGCGTCATGGCGATACCTTTTACCGCCAGGCTACGCGTCAGCCCAGCGGTCATTCCCGCCTGATGCAAAAAGCTGTCTGCCATCACGAACAGATGTTTCAACCCGCGCGTTTGCGCTTGCTGTCCGCAACTGCTCACCGCGCCCGAACCGCAAAGCGTCACCGGTGGAACGCTAAATGTTTTTACCCGTTGCAGATTCAGGGTATCGAACGCCTGAAAGAGCGCCGTTTGCAATTCATGCATAGATCCCCTCCGCCTTCTCTCGCCCGCTACTGGCAATCGCCAACGGGGTCATAAACAGACTGTGCTGCGGTAAATGCACCTGTAATGCCGGGAATTGTTTGCGAAACAGCTCCGCCACGCCCGGTTGCATACAGGAGCCGCCCGCCAGCCATAAATCGGCAATGCCCTGCCCCGCAATGTGTCGCTCAACAATATCTGCCATTTTTTCGTACACCGGTTTCACCGCAGGCCAAATCTCTTCGCCGTGACCCCGCTTGTACTGCTCCGCCTCTTCCAGCGGAATACGACGATTTCCGGCGAGAGTCAGAGAGATGTGATGCCCGCCGGTGGCTTCATCCGCCGAGTAGGTCACTTTGCCCTGTTTCACGATGGCAATACCGGTGGTGCCGCCACCGATATCCACTACGCCGGCGTTATCCAGTTGCAGCAAATCCGCCACCGCCGTTGGCTCATCCAGCACATGGCTCACTTCCAGTCCGGCAGATTCCAGCACGTTGATGGAAATACGCGGGTCAGTACCCGGAGGAAATGACGTCGCCGCATGGCTAAAACGGCGACCGAATTGCTGCTCGAGGGCGTCGAGATGGCGACGAACAATGGTGACCGCACCGAAGAAATCCCAGACGATGCCGTCGCGAACCACATCAGCCCAGTCGAGGCATACCGCCACCGGCTGACCTTCGCGGTCAACGACCATCGACACCACATCGCAGGTGCCCAGATCCACCCCCAGCCACAGCGGAGATTTCGTCGCAGCAGGCGTCTGGTTACACAGCGTTGCCGCAGTTTGCAGTCGAGGGGTGAGCCATTGTTCGTCGTGCGCCATCTGTTACTCCTTAAACAATGCGAAACGCATCGACTAATACACAACGACGCAGACGGACAAACGTCCGTGCGCTGGTTACCCCTTCACCGGTTGGCGTGGTGATGGTCATGGTGGTCCAGCCTTCCCCACCCAACCCCAGCCCGGCAATGCACGGTCCGTTCTTGACGAAAATGCTGGTATCAATGGCGTTCGCCATCTGGTTCATATTGTCGATGTTGCGCGAGTGCATTGCCGCCGTGTGGTGGCAACCGCCTTCCAGTTTCACCGCCAGCGCAATGGCATCCGCCACGTTGGCGACACGCACCACCGGCAGCACCGGCATCATCAGTTCGGTCACGGCAAACGGATGTTCTGCGGTGGTTTCCACAAACAGTAATCGTGTTTCTTGCGGAACGTTCAGGCCGATTGCCGCCGCGATTTTCGCCGCATCGCGACCAACCCAGTCACGGCTGACGGTGCCTTTTCCGCGCTCGTCGATATTTTTCAGCAACACCGGTTGCAGCTGCTGCGCCTGTTCTGCGGTCAGTTTCACCGCGTGCTGGCCTTGCATCAGACGCATCAGTTCATCGGCTACGCTATCAACAACAATCAGTACCTTTTCGTCGGCACAAATGATGTTGTTATCGAAAGAAGCGCCTTTGACGATGGACTGAGCGGCACGGGCGAGGTCGGCGGTTTCATCCACCACTACCGGTGGGTTGCCTGCACCTGCGGCTATCAGACGTTTATTGGTGTGTTTACGCGCCGCTTCCACCACCGCCTCGCCGCCGGTCACTACCAGCAGGCCAATGCCCGGAAACTTAAACAAGCGTTGCGCGGTTTCGATATCTGGATTTGCCACAGTCACCAGTAAGTTTTCTGGCCCGCCTGCGGCGACAATCGCCTGGTTGAGCAGCGTAATCGCCCGCTGGGAGACTTTTTTCGCCGCCGGATGCGGGGCAAAAATGACGCTGTTGCCCGCAGCAATCAGGTTGATGGCGTTATTAATCACGGTTGCCGCCGGGTTTGTGGACGGCGTTACCGAAGCCACCACGCCCCAGGGCGCGTTTTCAATTAGGGTCAGGCCGTTGTCGCCAGTCAGCACCTGCGGAGAGAGGCACTCAACGCCTGGTGTGCCGCGCGCCTGAGCAACGTTTTTGGCAAATTTATCTTCAACGCGGCCCATACCGGTTTCACTGACGGCAAGTTCCGCTAACTCTCTGGCGTGTTTTTCGCCTGCTTCACGAATGGCAGCAATGGCTAACTGGCGCATCGCCACGCTTTTTAAGCCTTGCTGGGCAACTTTAGCTGCCGCAACGGCGTCATCCAGGGAAGCAAAAACGCCCATTTCATGAATGGCGGCGGACGGCGAGTCACTGCTTTGCATTTTCAGCAGTACCGCTTTCACCACCTGTTCAATATCCTGTTGATTCATGATGTTCTGCCTTATTTGTGGAAAATTACCTGACCGCCAGACACCACTTCATCGACGATGCCAATCACGCACAGATCGACCGGTGACGTTTCGCTTTTATGCGCCTGGCGGGCGGAACTGCCGCTCACCAGCAACACCCACTCCCCGGTTCCCGCACCGATATTGTCAATGGAGACGGCACACTGCCCGTCAGGATTTCCCTGTGAATCAATCATTTCCACCATCAGCAATTTGTCATGCGCCAGTCCGTGATGGCGTACGGTACAAACAATTTGTCCAGTGACGACTGCCAGTTTCATACCCGCCTCCGTGGCGTATTTCAGGTAAAAGCTCCCCCTACCCTCCGTGGAAGGTAAAATGAAAAAGGAGAGAGCGTGACGCCCGAGTCGACGTCACACAGGGTGATTACAGGTTGCTGCTGTCGCCTTTCAGGCCAATCGGGAAGACTTCTTCCAGGTCGCTGTGCGGACGCGGGATAACGTGTACAGATACCAGCTCGCCAATACGCTGTGCCGCTGCGGCACCGGCATCGGTCGCCGCTTTACAGGCTGCAACATCACCGCGAACCATTGCAGTACACAGGCCGCCGCCAATCTGCTTCACGCCGACCAGTTTGACGCGCGCAGCTTTCACCATCGCGTCAGAAGCCTCAATCAGTGCAACCAGGCCCCGGGTTTCGATCATTCCTAATGCTTCCATTGTGTTTTCCTCTTTATAAGGGTCCAGAACGGGACCGTTCATTCAACCAGTGTTTGTAAACTGCTTTCGCGGTTCACTTCTGTCTGGCGCGGTACGGCTGCCACCAGCGCCAGCTCGATAATTTCCTGCACGCTACAACCACGAGAGAGATCGTGCAGCGGCGCGGCAAGTCCTTGTATCAACGGTCCGACGGCACGATATCCGCCGAGTCGTTGTGCGATTTTGTAGCCAATATTTCCTGCCTCCAGCGACGGAAAAACCATTACATTCGCTTTGCCCTGTAACGGGCTGGCAGGCGCTTTTTGCGCCGCGACATCCGGCACGAAGGCGGCGTCAAACTGTAATTCTCCATCCACCACCAGCTGTGGCGCGCGTTCCCGGACGATTTCGGTCGCCTGCTGAACGTTAGCAACGCAAGGGTGACGGGCGCTGCCGTTACTGGAAAACGACAGCATCGCCACGCGCGGCTCTTCTCCGGTGATGGCACGCCAGGTTTCGGCGCTGGCAAGGGCGATATCCGCCAGTTGCGCTGCCGTCGGCTGTGGCACCACACTACAATCGGCAAAGCCCAACGCGGGGCCGCTGTACTGCGGCAGCATCAGGAAAATGGAGGAAAGCGTTTTACAGCCCGGCTGCAAACCAATAATGCGTAATCCGGCACGCAGCACATTCGCCGTGGAAGAGAGATTACCCGCGATACAGACATCCGCTTTACCGGCACTGACCATTGCGGCGGCGAACATCAGCGGCTCGGTGAGTTTATCCAGCGCGTCCGGCGGCGTTTTATCGCCTGCACGGGCGAGCCAGCGATGGGCAAATTCTTCTCGCATTGCGAGGTTGCCATGTGGATCAATCACCTGCAGCCCGTCCATCGCCACGCCGTGACTGAGCGCAAACTGACGAAGTTCAAACGGATTGGCGACCAGAACAGGCGACGCCAGACCTTGTTGATGTAAATATTGCGCGGCTTTCAGTACACGCGGGTCTAACGCGTCCGGAAATACCACTCTGGCGGGCGCTCGCAACGCCAGTTCACGACAACGTTCAATAATCATTGCGTTTCTCCCAGTCGTTGTTGGATCTGTTTCACCGTTAGCGGTTGTTTCGCTACGCTCAGGATCATCATCACGTAAACCGTGCTGGAAAGGCGGTTCAGCGCCTGCATGATGTCCGGGCGTAATACTTCAAAACTGCGGGTGATAAACACCTGCGCCGCTACCGTCTCGGTTTCACGCACTTTGGTGCGTAGAAGATTCAGCAACGCCGCATCGCGTCCGTGGCTGGCTTCCGGCACCAGATGATCGTGATCGAGATAACGCAGAGGCTGGTGGGAAAGCCGATGCAGGTCTTCGTCAGAAAGCCCGACAATCGCCTGGCAGCCCAGCGGTTCCCCCAGCGCATCGGCGCGCATAATGTTGCCAAGACGCGAACGGATATCCGCCAGCCACGGCTGCCACGGTTCCGCCAGTTCAATTTGCAGCCACACGGCCAGCGCAATGGTGCTGTCGAGAACAGCGCGAAAACCGAGGCGCGGATCGCTTTTAGCGACCATTTTTTCCGCCGACAGATGAGTCAGCGTGTCTGGCTTTTTCACCACCGGCTGGTGGCACAGTTCGCAGCACGCCTGCGGATGTTCATCGCTACTGGTCAGCCCGTGAACGCGTTGCGGCTGCTGCTGTTCATCGTCAACAAACAGGCTGCCCTGCTCGTCAATGAACTTGATGCGCAGATGGCGGCTTTCCAGTAACTCCCGGGCAGAGGGCGTCAGGCGACTGTGCGCAGGGAGATGGATCTCTGCGCCTTCGCTGAGCGTATGGTTCGCTCTTAGCCATGCTTCGGTAATGAAATCTTTCATAGGGATTGCCAGTTCGCCGGCCAGGCGACATACAGGAATTTCACGCTGGATGTCGTACCAAATTCGATGCTGGAACCCTTCGGGATAAACATCACGTCACCCGCTTTGGCGATCATGGTTTCGCCTTCGTGGCGAACGTGCAGTTCACCTTCCAGTACCATGTCGATTTCGTCGTAGTTCAGCTTCCACGGGAAGAAGGCGTTATCCCACTGCATAAAACCCGCAGCCATGCTGCTGCCGTCATCTCCGGTAACCAGATCGGTCAACCCGACGCATTGAGGTTCCGCGCCATCAAAGCGACCAAACTTGACACTGCCGCCATCAATAACTTTGATGCCGCCTTTGCCCGTCACCGATTTAAAACTCGGCTGCATTGCGCTCTGCTCCAGCGACTGATTTTCCTTCATCACTTTTTCCATCAGCTGCGCAACCAGGCTTTCGGTAAACTGGCCTTCCGGCAGTTGGGCGATGATAGTTTCGCGAATGCGCTGGCTTTCGGTTTTATCGGCAGGCGCGCTGGCAGGAACGGACGCCGTTACCGGTGTCAATTCATCGCATTCGTTGATGGTAAACCCCAGTAGATCCGCTACTTCGCGCGCTTCCGGGGTAATAATGCTGGCGCGCAGAACCACGGACAGTGCCTGTTCGCCGCGCGCATGTGCTTCACGAATATCATTCGCTGTGATGAGTTTTTTCACCTGCTTCCTCCTGTTCGGTGAGAGATGCCAGATAATCCACCAGTTGCTGCACGCTTTGCGGGTCGTGGCTGTTTAACTCGAAAATCGGCTCTTCAAAGCCAGTCTCGCGCAATAACTGTCGCGTTGCGGCGACGTCAGCATCCGGCATGTCCGTTTTACTGATGACGGCGATTCGCCGTTTAGTGACGCCAATATCCAGCAACCCGGCAGGTAATCGACTTTCCGGGTCATTCGCGCCATGGACATATATCAGCATGTCCACATCCTGTAGCGTGGTAATTAAGGCGTGATACCAGCGGGGATGGCTAAAATATTCACCTGGCGTATCAATATCACCCTTATTATTAAATTCCACAGCCTACGTTTTTCGCGCGAGGGTATAATCTCCCTGCAACGCATTAAATAACGTTGTCTTTCCTGCCCCGACAGCACCCACAAACGCAATTCGTTTCATGAATGCCTCGCATTAACTTTTGGTCATTTCACAAAGCGTATAATTTAATAAGCGCCCTAAACCACTGACGGTTTGTGATAACGCTTCTTCTACCGCGCCCACCGAGCCATAAATCACCAGTGCGCCGCTAAAACGGTCAAGAAAACCGATATGCACATCGGCGGCTTTCAGTGCTAAATCGCCGGCAATCATCGCTGTTTCACCGGGAGTTAGCGTCATAATGCCGATTGCGCCAGCATCGGGAACACCGATTTTCTTCGCCAGCTCCTCGCCGGGATGCGCAATTAAATGCGCCAGCGTGACCTGTTTACCGGGAACAAATTCCTGAATGATGCGTTCTTTATCCATGAGTCGCCGCCTGTGAAAAATCTGGCGCTATCGTGACAATTTTTCGTCAGAGTAAATAACAAAATTCGGCAAGGGAGTTTAAAAGGTGAGGTAGATCACTAAGAATTGAGAGATATTTTATCTAATGCATAAATTTTCATGTACAGCACATGAATATAATTAAATTGATATTGATTTATTTTTATAGGGCGCACTTTATTATTCGAAAAACAAGTAATAATCCCTTCTGATATATTGCGATAAACTGCTTACCCTGAATATTCAGGGTAAGCGTAAGAGTTAAGAAAGAATTACAGCGGCTGGGTTTGCGCTTCAACCACGGCCAGCGCCACCATGTTGACGATACGACGTACCGATGCGATTGGCGTTAATACATGAACCGGTTTCGCCACGCCCATCAGCACCGGGCCGACGGTAACACCTTCTGAGCTAGAAACGCGTAGTAAGTTGTAACTAATGCGGGCGGCTTCCATATTCGGCATCACCAGAATATTAGCGGAACCTTTCAAGGTGCTGTCCGGCATCCGGTCGTTGCGAATCGCTTCCACCAGCGCCGCATCACCGTGCATTTCGCCATCAATCATCAGTTCTGGCGCACGCTCCCTGACCAGTTCCAGAGCTTTACGCATTTTGCTGGACGACGGGCAGTTTGAAGAACCGAAGTTGGAGTGCGACAGTAAGGCAACGCGAGGCTCAATACCGAAACGACGGACAGTTTCTGCCGCCATCAGCGTGATCTCCGCCAGCTCTTCTGCGTCTGGATCATCGTTGACGTAAGTGTCAGCAATAAAGGTGTTACCACTCGGCAGCAGCAGCGCGTTCATTGCGCCAGCGGTGTGAACGCCATCGCGATAACCAAACACATTTTTCACCACGCCGAAGTGTTCGTGATAATCCCCCACCGTACCGCAGATCATCGCATCGGCTTCACCACGCTGAACCATAATCGCGCCGATCACTGTCGGGTTACCGATCAGCGCACGCTGCGCCTGTTCCTGGGTGACCCCACGACGTTTCATGATCTGGAAGTATTCGCTCCAGTACTCTTTAAAGCGCGGATCGGATTCGTTATTGACGATCTCAAAATCAACGCCTGCTTTGATCTGCAAGCCCAGTTTCTGAATACGCATTTCGATCACGTTCGGACGACCAATAAGAATCGGTTTCGCCAGTCCCAGCGTTACCAGTTCCTGAGTCGCGTGCAAAACGCGCGCCTCTTCCCCTTCCGGCAGCACCACGCGCTTCGGCGCTTTGCGAGCCTGGGAGAAGATCGGCTTCATAAACAGGTTGGTTTTGTAAACGAACTCGGTCAGTTTGTCGATGTAGACGTCAAAATCGGCAATCGGACGCGTCGCCACACCAGACTCCATTGCCGCTTTTGCCACCGCTGGCGCAATCTTGACGATCAGACGCGGATCGAACGGTTTAGGAATGATGTATTCCGGGCCAAAGCTCAGATCCTGATCGCCATAGGCAGAAGCAACCACTTCGCTCTGTTCCGCATGAGCCAGTTCAGCAATCGCACGTACCGCCGCCAGTTTCATCTCTTCATTAATAGCGGTTGCGCCAACGTCCAGTGCGCCACGGAAAATGAACGGGAAGCAAAGGACGTTGTTAACCTGGTTCGGGTAGTCGGAACGACCAGTACAGATGATGGCATCCGGGCGCACTTCTTTCGCCAGCGGCGGCAGAATTTCCGGTTCCGGATTCGCCAGCGCCAGGATCATCGGCGCGCGAGCCATTTTCTTCACCATCTCCTGTGTCAGCACTTTCGGACCGGAACAGCCAAGGAAAATATCCGCGCCTTCAATTACATCGTCGAGGGTACGTTTACCGTCATCCACCACCGCGTAAGCGGCTTTGGTTTCCGCCATGTTCGGCTCTCGCCCCTGATAGATAACGCCTTTCGAGTCACAAACCACGATGTTATGTTTTTGCAGCCCCAGTGCCACCAGCAGGTTCATACAGGCGATTGCGGCCGCCCCCGCGCCGGAAACCACCATCCGCACGTCGGAGATGTTTTTCTCTACCACGCGCAATCCGTTGAGGATAGCGGCGGTGCTGATGATTGCCGTTCCGTGCTGGTCGTCGTGGAATACCGGAATGTTCATTCGCTGGCGCAGTTTTTGCTCAATATAGAAGCATTCTGGCGCTTTAATGTCTTCGAGGTTGATGCCGCCAAAGGTCGGTTCCAGCGCAGCGACCACTTCGATAAATTTGTCCGGGTCCAACTCATCGACTTCAATGTCAAACACATCAATCCCGGCGAATTTCTTAAACAGAACGCCCTTGCCTTCCATCACCGGTTTGCCTGCCAGCGCGCCAATGTTGCCTAACCCCAGCACCGCCGTACCGTTGGAGATCACCGCCACCAGGTTACCGCGCGCAGTATATTTGTAGGCTTTTAACGGATCTTTCTCGATTTCAAGACAAGGCGCGGCGACGCCAGGTGAGTAGGCCAGCGCCAGATCGCGCTGCGTTGCCAGAGGTTTAGTAGGAGAAACCTGGATTTTTCCTGGAACTGGAAATTCATGGAAATCAAGTGCACTTTGTTTTAACTGGTCATCCATTTGGTTGTTCCTTTCACGTAACGTTCACAAAAATGAGCGGGCAACTGCCTCAGCCCACAACATGGCGCACATTATTACCTTGCCGGAGCTTTCAGACTTTGAGCAAGTCCAAACTCTCCTCATCAAAATAATATTTTGGCAATAATCCTATAACACTGATGTTACCTGCTTAATCCAGCAATACCATGCCTGTCTGCTATGCTTTTTTGATGCGATTAGCGAAATTTCTCAGAAGTGTGAATTAACGCACTCACCTAACACTTTACTTTTCAAGGAGTATTTCCTATGAACGAGTTAGACGGCATCAAACAGTTCACCACTGTCGTGGCAGACAGCGGCGATATTGAGTCCATTCGCCATTATCATCCTCAGGACGCCACCACCAATCCTTCGTTATTACTCAAGGCTGCCGGATTATCACAATATGAGCATTTAATAGACGATGCTATCGCCTGGGGTAAAAAAAATGGTCAAACGCAGGAACAACAAGTGGTAGCTGCCTGCGATAAGCTGGCGGTCAATTTCGGTACAGAAATTCTCAAAATCGTACCCGGTCGTGTATCGACAGAAGTTGACGCACGCCTCTCTTTTGATAAAGAAAAGAGTATTGAGAAAGCGCGTCATCTGGTGGATTTGTACCAGCAGCAGGGCGTTGAGAAATCACGCATTCTGATCAAACTGGCTTCAACCTGGGAAGGAATTCGCGCGGCAGAAGAGCTGGAAAAAGAAGGTATTAATTGCAATTTGACGCTGCTGTTTTCCTTTGCACAGGCGCGCGCCTGTGCAGAAGCTGGCGTTTTTCTGATTTCGCCGTTTGTCGGGCGTATTTATGACTGGTATCAGGCGCGCAAGCCGCTGGCCCCGTATGTGGTGGAAGAAGATCCGGGCGTCAAATCGGTGCGTAATATCTACGACTATTTCAAGCAGCACCGCTATGAAACCATTGTGATGGGCGCAAGTTTCCGCCGTACCGAG
Source organism: Escherichia sp. MOD1-EC5495 (assembly GCF_002965965.1). NCBI lineage: Bacteria > Pseudomonadati > Pseudomonadota > Gammaproteobacteria > Enterobacterales > Enterobacteriaceae > Escherichia > Escherichia sp. MOD1-EC5495. The sequence goes on along the minus strand of NZ_PTRI01000007.1, from coordinate 138,027 downwards.
CAAATCCTCGCTTTAACCGGTTGCGATCGTCTGACTATCGCACCGAACTTGCTGAAAGAGTTGCAGGAAAAAGTCTCGCCAGTCGTCCGCAAATTGATCCCGCCTTCTCAGACGTTCCCACGCCCTGCCCCCATGAGCGAAGCGGAGTTCCGTTGGGAGCACAATCAGGATGCGATGGCAGTAGAAAAACTGTCTGAAGGCATCCGCCTGTTCGCCGTTGATCAACGCAAACTGGAAGATCTTCTTGCCGCCAAACTATAAACCAGCCACGGAGTGTTATATGTCCCGAAAAGACCTTGCCAATGCGATTCGCGCGCTCAGTATGGATGCGGTGCAAAAAGCCAATTCTGGTCATCCCGGCGCGCCAATGGGCATGGCCGATATTGCCGAAGTGCTGTGGAACGACTTTCTTAAACATAACCCCACCGACCCGACCTGGTATGATCGCGACCGCTTTATTCTCTCCAACGGTCACGCGTCGATGCTGCTCTACAGTTTGCTGCATCTGACCGGTTACGACCTGCCGCTGGAAGAGCTGAAGAACTTCCGTCAGTTGCATTCGAAAACCCCAGGACATCCGGAGCTTGGCTATACGCCAGGCGTAGAAACCACCACGGGACCGCTGGGGCAAGGGCTGGCGAACGCGGTCGGACTGGCGATAGCGGAGCGCACGCTGGCGGCGCAGTTTAACCAACCGGACCATGAGATTGTCGATCACTTCACTTATGTGTTTATGGGCGACGGTTGCCTGATGGAAGGTATTTCCCACGAAGTCTGTTCGCTGGCGGGAACGCTGGGGCTGGGCAAGTTGATTGGCTTTTACGACCACAACGGTATTTCCATTGATGGTGAAACCGAAGGCTGGTTTACCGACGATACGGCAAAACGCTTTGAAGCCTATCACTGGCATGTTGTCCATGAAATCGACGGTCACGATCCGCAGGCGGTGAAGCAAGCGATTCTCGAAGCGCAAAGCGTGAAAGATAAACCGTCGTTGATTATCTGCCGCACGGTAATTGGCTTTGGTTCGCCTAATAAAGCGGGTAAAGAAGAGGCGCACGGCGCACCGTTGGGTGAAGAAGAAGTGGCGCTGGCACGGCAAAAACTGGGCTGGCACCATCCGCCATTTGAGATCCCCAAAGAGATTTATCACGCCTGGGATGCCCGCGAAAAAGGCGAAAAAGCGCAGCAGAGCTGGAATGAGAAGTTTGCCGCGTATAAAAAGGCTCATCCGCAACTGGCAGAAGAGTTTACCCGCCGGATGAGTGGTGGTTTGCCGAAAGAGTGGGAGAAAACGACTCAGAAATATATCAATGAGTTGCAGGCAAATCCGGCGAAAATCGCTACCCGTAAGGCGTCGCAAAATACGCTTAACGCTTACGGCCCCATGCTGCCGGAACTGCTCGGCGGTTCGGCGGATCTGGCGCCCAGTAACCTCACCATCTGGAAAGGTTCTGTGTCGCTGAAGGAAGATCTGGCAGGGAATTATATTCACTACGGAGTGCGTGAATTTGGTATGACCGCCATCGCCAACGGTATCGCGCACCACGGTGGATTTGTACCGTATACCGCGACGTTCCTGATGTTTGTTGAATACGCCCGCAACGCCGCGCGGATGGCGGCGCTGATGAAAGCGCGGCAGATTATGGTTTATACCCATGACTCGATTGGTCTGGGCGAAGATGGCCCGACGCACCAGGCGGTTGAGCAACTGGCCAGTTTGCGCTTAACACCGAATTTCAGCACCTGGCGACCGTGCGATCAGGTGGAAGCAGCGGTGGGCTGGAAGCTGGCGGTTGAGCGCCACAACGGGCCGACGGCGCTGATCCTCTCAAGGCAGAATCTGGCGCAGGTGGAACGTACGCCGGATCAGGTAAAAGAGATTGCCCGTGGCGGTTATGTGCTGAAAGACAGCGGCGGCAAGCCGGATATTATTTTGATTGCTACCGGTTCAGAGATGGAAATCACCCTGCAAGCGGCGGAGAAATTAGCGGGAGAAGGTCGCAATGTTCGCGTGGTTTCCCTGCCCTCGACCGATATTTTCGACGCCCAGGATGAGGAATATCGGGAGTCGGTGTTGCCTTCTAACGTTGCGGCTCGCGTGGCAGTGGAAGCAGGCATCGCCGACTACTGGTACAAATACGTCGGCCTGAAAGGTGCGATTGTCGGGATGACGGGTTATGGCGAATCTGCTCCGGCGGATAAATTGTTCCCGTTCTTTGGCTTTACCGCCGAGAATATTGTGGCAAAAGCGCATAAGGTGCTGGGAGTGAAAAGTGCCTGATGCCGGTTTGCCTGATGCGACGCTAACGCGTCTTATTAGGCCTACAAACCGCGCCGGACCGTAGGGCGGATAAGGCGTTTACGCCGCATCCGCCAGATGGCACTCAACGCGTGATCCAAAGCGTAGGCCAGGCATCTGGCCCATGCCAGTTATCGCAGGTGGGTTCGGCAGCGTAACGCACCAGACGAAAACGCTGGCCGTCAAAGCGCCAGCGAGTCTGAATACCACAATCACTTAATCCACGGCCTTTCGCTAATGTCACCAGTTCACGCGATTTTTCATCAAATGTCGCGTTCATCAGCTCCAGTTCATTCGTTTCCTGACCGTTGTTGAACGGCAAACGTAACCGTACCGGACGCGAGGCCAGCGGCTTTTTACGCGACACTATCCACGCCAGATCAATGATGTTATAGGCGCCCGCCTCACAGCTAATCATCATCAATGCTTTATCATCGGTCAGCGCAGTGACATTCACCTCACGACGCAACGGATCAAGCGAACAACGCAGACCATTCATCCGCCAGTTTCCATAATCCAGCAAATCGTTACGTTCTTCGAGTGAGAGTGGTGTCGGCGTTGGGTTAACTACCGCAACCTCTTTCAGCGCAGGCGCAGGCGGCACGCTGAGTGGCGGCTCATCCCCTTTCTTGATCCACGCAGTTTCACTACCCACGCGCTTTTGCTGGGCATCAATAAACAACAACGCCGCTTTTAATCCATTAAGAGAAATGGTCTGAGCGCCGTCGCGTAAGGTAATTGCCTTCCCTTCCTGAATCATCTGCAAAAACGCGGTGATGGTCTCTGTATCATCGGTCACTAATAACCACGGCGAAATCCGCCACTTGTCCCCGCTTAACGCCAGCGGCTCACCATCTAACAGCAGTCGTGGCGCTATCGCCTCTTCCGACGCATCCGGCGACTTCAACCCGCCGCGCTCAATACGCAAAACGGCATCGGTATGCGCCCCAGCACTGCGACTGAGAGTCATCACCAGTCCATTATGATTGCCTGTGTTGCGCGCTACGCAGAAATTTTGGTTGTTACAGGTGACCTGCCAGTCAGAAAACGTCCGTTGCGCTGGTGCTGCCCACGCTAAAGACGTCGGCAACAAAGCGAAAAAAAAGAGAAGGAAAATGCGATAGCGCATGGACGGTACGACCCCAGAAGTTCAAACAAACAGCACAAGTCGTATCTTCGTTGCGCAGGTAGCGCGGCTCAATCGGATTTATCGGATTGAGCCAATAATAAACAACGAAATATTATTGTTATTTTTCAGTCCATTAAATGTGACGATTGCAAATAGTTAAGCAATAACACCGTCTTACCGTCACGTATCTCGCCGGTTTTGATCATCTCCAGCGCCTGGCTGAACGGCAGCTCGAGCACTTCAATATCTTCATCTTCGACGCCGCCCCCCGCGTTAGCACGCTGACTGTCACTGTATTCGGCGATAAAAAAGTGGATTAGCTCGGTCACACCACCAGGCGACATGTACAGTTCAAATAATTTGCGTACTTCGCCAACCTCATAGCCCGTCTCTTCAATCGCTTCTTTGCGAATGCACACTTCGGGTTCGTCGTTGTCCAGCAACCCGGCACAAGTTTCAATCAATTGCCCGCTTTCATTGCCATTAACCCAGGTAGCGACGCGGAACTGACGAATCAGAACTACAGTCTTTTTCTTCGCGTTGTACAGGAGGATCGTCGCGCCATTGCCGCGATCGTAAACTTCACGTTTATGGCGGATAACTTCGCCATCTTTGCGGGTGAGATCGTAGGTAATGTTGTGCAGGGTGAAATAGTTATCGGAGAGAATTTTGTCTTTGATGAGGGTGATTTGTTGCGTCATACCGACTCCACAGCGCGAAATGAACAATTATCTTACGCTGTGAAGTCGGGTTTGTCTGCGGATGGAATTAGTGAGATTTGACTGATTTTATCCCCAGCCAGTCAATAATTCCCTGCGCCGCATGGCGCCCTTCCGCCATTGCAGTCACCACCAGATCCGCACCGCGCACGGCATCGCCACCAGCGAAGATTTTCGGGTTCGTCGTCTGGTAACGGTACTGACTTTCAACATCAGCCACGATGCGCCCCCATTTATCCACCGTTACACCGTGTGACTGAAGCCACGGCATATCATGCGGATTAAAACCAAACGCCATAATCACCGCGTCGGCTGGCATGACAAATTCACTGCCTTCCACCGGCACCGGACGCCGACGCCCTTGTGCATCCGGCTCGCCAAGACGCGTACGCAGGAAACGAATCCCGCAGACGTGACCTTGCTCATTCAGCTCAAGCGCCACTGGCTGGACGTTAAATTCGAAGTTAGCCCCCTCTTCGCGGGCGTTCTTCACCTCTTTTTTCGAACCGGGCATGTTAGCTTCGTCACGACGATAGGCACAGGTGACGTTACTTGCGCCGTGGCGCAGTGCGGTGCGCACACAGTCCATCGCGGTGTCGCCACCGCCCAGTACCACGACATTTAGCCCGGCGGTATTGATAAACGGCTCTTCCGGTAGCTCTTCAAGCCCCATCACCTGTTTAGTGTTGGCGATGAGGAACGGCAGAGCATCATAAACGCCCGGCGCATCTTCATTGGGTAAGCCCGCTTTCATGGAACGGTAAGTGCCGACGCCAACGAAGACTGCGTCGTACTGTTCGAGCAGCGAATCCAAAGAGACATCTTTACCCACTTCACAATTGAGTTTGAAGTGAATCCCCATTGCGCTGAAGATTTCCCGACGGCGCGCCATCAGCGATTTATCCAGTTTGAAAGAAGGAATGCCAAAGGTGAGCAAGCCACCGATTTCTGGATGGCGATCGTATACCGTCACCTCCACGCCGTTGCGTGTCAGGACGTCCGCACAGGCCAGCCCTGCCGGACCCGCACCGATAATCGCCACTCGCTTGTCCACTTTGGTGACATGGCTTAAGTCAGGACGCCAGCCTTTCGCCAGCGCCTGATCTGAAATGTAGCGTTCAATATTGCCGATAGTCACCGCACCGTGTTCGTCGCGAATAGTGCAGGCACCTTCACACAAACGGTCTTGCGGACAGACGCGTCCGGTAATTTCCGGCAGGGTGTTGGTCTGGTGAGAAAGCTCGACGGCGGCGTCGATATTTCCGCCTTTCACCAGTTCTATCCACTGCGGAATATGGTTATGCAGCGGACAGGTCCATTCACAAACGCTGTGCTCGCCGCACTTCAGGCAGCGCGAGGCTTCCCGTTGTGCCTGGTCGGCGCGAAACGGCAGATAAATTTCATCAAAGCCGGTTTTGCGCGCTTCAATTGCCAGTTTATCCGGCTCGCCGCGCGCGGGCGTTGCCTGCATTTGCTCGACTTTACTCATTACCGGCATTTCTTGTGCCGCTGTACTGGTATGCCACGGTTGATGTTCCTGACGTGCAGTGCGCAAGCGGCGGGATTTCGCTATGCCGGAGAGTGCGGCGTCGGTGACCAGTTGCAGCGCATCCGCCGGGCAGTTTTCGACACAGGCGGAGCCGTTTTCTCGCCCTACGCACAGGTCGCATTTATGTGCCGTGGCTTTCACTTTACCCGCTGTGACGGGTGTCAGGACAATCTGCATGGTGCCAAACGGACAGGCCACCACACAGGATTTACAGCCAATACACTTTTGCTGATTGACCTGAATGCTGTCATCAACATGGCTGATTGCGCCATTGGGGCAGCTACGGGCACAGGGCGCATCTTCGCAATGGTGACAGGTCACTGCACTACGTTGCTGCTGATGTTTGATAACCGTAATTCGGGGATGAAAATGGTGTTGGCTCAGGACATGTTGCTCATCATTGTGAGCCATGACACAGGCAATTTCACAAGCATGACAACCCAGACATTGCTGACTGTTGGCCATAATAAAACGATTCATAACGACCTTCTTTTTTGGTTGTAAAAACCTTATTCTTTATATGAGTGTTGTTATTACCCGACTTGCAGGGGAATCGGCAATGTCCATGTGCCCAGAACAAGTAACTATTTCGCTATAAACTGTGGCAGATCAAATAATCCCATCACTGACTAAATTGCGTTTCAACAATCTGGAACATTAATGATTTTATGTGGAGAAGACGCGTGTGATTGTTAAACGACCCGTCTCGGCCAGTCTGGCCAGGGCCTTTTTTTACATTGTGCTGCTGTCGATTCTTTCCACGGGTATCGCTCTGCTAACTCTGGCGAGCAGTTTGCGCGACGCTGAGGCGATCAATATTGCCGGATCGCTGCGTATGCAGAGTTACCGCCTGGGCTACGACTTGCAAAGTGGCAGTCCACAACTCAATGCGCATCGTCAGCTGTTCCAGCAGGCACTGCATTCACCGGTATTAACCAATCTCAACGTCTGGTATGTGCCAGAGGCAGTAAAAACCCGCTATGCGCATCTGAATGCCAACTGGCTGGAGATGAATAATCGGCTCAGCAAGGGTGATTTGCCGTGGTATCAGGCCAATATCGATAATTATGTCAATCAGATAGACCTGTTCGTGCTGGCTTTACAGCACTACGCTGAGCGCAAAATGTTGCTGGTGGTGGCGATTTCGCTGGCTGGCGGCATCGGTATTTTCACACTGGTCTTTTTTACTCTGCGCCGCATACGCCATCAGGTCGTTGCCCCACTGAATCAGCTGGTTACCGCCAGTCAGCGTATTGAACACGGTCAGTTCGACTCACCGCCGCTGGATACCAGCCTGCCCAATGAGCTGGGACTGCTGGCCAAAACCTTTAACCAGATGTCGAGCGAACTGCATAAATTGTACCGTTCGCTGGAAGCGTCAGTAGAAGAAAAAACCCGCGATCTCCACGAGGCCAAGCGCCGTCTGGAGGTGTTGTATCAGTGTTCTCAGGCGCTGAACACCAGCCAGATTGATGTGCATTGTTTCCGCCATATTTTGCAGATTGTTCGCGACAATGAAGCGGCTGAATATCTGGAGTTAAATGTCGGTGAAAACTGGCGGATTAGCGAAGGAAAGCCCAACCCGCAACTGCCGATGCAGATTTTACCGGTGACGATGCAAGAGACAGTTTACGGCGAGCTGCACTGGCAAAACAGCAACGTGTCGGCCTCCGAACCGCTGCTTAATAGCGTTTCATCGATGCTGGGGCGCGGTTTGTACTTTAACCAGGCACAGAAGCATTTTCAGCAGTTGCTGCTGATGGAAGAACGCGCGACCATCGCCCGCGAATTGCACGACTCACTGGCTCAGGTGCTTTCTTATTTGCGTATCCAGTTAACATTACTGAAACGTTCGATACCGGAAGATAACGCCACCGCACAAAGTATCATGGCCGATTTTTCTCAGGCATTGAATGATGCGTATCGACAGTTACGCGAGCTGTTGACCACTTTCCGCCTGACGCTGCAGCAGGCGGATCTTCCCTCCGCGCTGCGGGAAATGCTGGATACGTTACAAAATCAAACCAGCGCCAAACTGACCCTCGACTGCCGCTTGCCAACCCTGGCACTGGATGCGCAAATGCAGGTGCATTTGTTGCAAATTATTCGCGAAGCGGTGCTGAATGCGATGAAGCACGCCAATGCCAGCGAAATCGCCGTTAGCTGCGTCACCGCGCCGGACGGCAATCACACGGTCTATATTCGTGATAACGGGATTGGCATCGGTGAACCGAAAGAACCTGAAGGCCATTATGGCTTGAATATTATGCGCGAGCGCGCGGAACGACTGGGCGGAACGCTGACTTTTTCACAACCTTCCGGTGGCGGCACGTTAGTGAGTATTAGCTTTCGCTCTGCGGCGGGTGAGGAAAGTCAACTGATGTAATACCTCTTGTTGACCAAAGAATACGGGCACTTAAGGTTCAGTATAAAAGGGAATGATAATTTACATTATCTCCTTTTTTTCTCCACGATTGGCTCGTACCTTGCCGCTACAGTGAAGCAAGTCAAGCCTACAACGATACGCAGAAACACGAGGTCCTCTTTTAATGGCGAATTTCTTTATTGATCGCCCCATTTTTGCCTGGGTACTGGCAATCCTGTTATGTCTGACAGGGACCCTGGCTATTTTTTCATTGCCCGTTGAACAATACCCGGATCTCGCGCCGCCGAACGTGCGAGTGACCGCTAACTATCCCGGCGCATCGGCCCAGACGCTGGAAAACACCGTGACCCAGGTTATCGAGCAGAATATGACTGGCCTCGATAACCTGATGTATATGTCGTCACAAAGCAGCGGCACCGGTCAGGCATCAGTCACCTTAAGTTTTAAAGCTGGCACCGACCCAGACGAGGCGGTGCAGCAGGTACAAAACCAGCTGCAATCGGCCATGCGTAAACTCCCACAGGCAGTACAAAACCAGGGCGTGACAGTACGTAAAACTGGCGATACTAACATCCTGACCATAGCCTTCGTCTCTACCGATGGTTCGATGGATAAGCAGGATATTGCCGACTACGTTGCCAGTAATATTCAGGACCCGTTAAGTCGCGTTAACGGCGTTGGTGATATCGACGCCTACGGTTCACAGTATTCGATGCGTATCTGGCTTGATCCGGCAAAACTGAACAGCTTCCAGATGACGGCTAAAGATGTAACCGACGCCATTGAATCACAGAACGCGCAGATTGCGGTCGGACAGCTTGGCGGTACACCTTCTGTCGATAAACAAGCATTGAACGCTACCATTAACGCCCAGTCGCTGTTGCAAACGCCTGAACAGTTCCGCGATATCACCTTGCGGGTAAATCAGGATGGTTCGGAAGTGAAACTGGGCGATGTTGCCACCGTCGAAATGGGGGCGGAGAAATACGATTATCTTAGCCGCTTTAATGGTAAGCCTGCCTCCGGTCTGGGGGTAAAACTGGCTTCCGGCGCGAACGAAATGGCCACAGCGAAGCTGGTACTGAACCGGCTCGACGAACTGGCGCAATACTTCCCTCCCGGGCTGGAATATAAGGTGGCGTATGAAACCACCTCGTTTGTTAAAGCCTCCATTGAAGACGTGGTGAAAACCCTGTTAGAAGCTATCGCGCTGGTTTTCCTCGTCATGTATCTGTTCCTGCAAAACTTCCGCGCTACGCTGATTCCAACTATCGCCGTGCCGGTGGTGTTGATGGGCACTTTCTCCGTGCTTTACGCCTTCGGTTACAGCGTCAACACCTTAACCATGTTCGCGATGGTGCTGGCGATTGGTCTACTGGTGGATGACGCCATTGTGGTGGTGGAAAACGTCGAACGTATTATGAGTGAGGAAGGACTCACTCCTCGCGAAGCCACACGTAAATCGATGGGGCAGATCCAGGGGGCACTAGTCGGGATTGCGATGGTTCTTTCGGCGGTATTTGTACCAATGGCTTTCTTCGGCGGCACCACCGGAGCTATCTATCGCCAGTTCTCTATTACCATTGTTGCGGCGATGGTGCTGTCGGTACTGGTGGCGATGATCCTCACTCCGGCGCTGTGTGCCACGCTACTTAAGCCACTGAAAAAAGGTGAGCATCACGGGCAGAAAGGCTTTTTTGCCTGGTTTAACCAGATGTTCAACCGTAACGCCGAACGCTACGAGAAAGGGGTGGCGAAAATTCTCCACCGCAGCCTGCGCTGGATTGTGATTTATGTCCTGCTGCTTGGCGGTATGGTGTTTCTGTTCCTGCGTCTGCCGACGTCCTTCCTGCCACTGGAAGACCGTGGCATGTTCACCACCTCGGTGCAGCTACCCAGCGGTTCGACCCAGCAACAGACGCTGAAAGTGGTGGAACAGATCGAGAAGTATTACTTCACTCATGAGAAAGACAACATCACGTCGGTGTTTGCCACGGTCGGTTCTGGCCCTGGCGGCAACGGGCAAAACGTGGCGCGAATGTTTATCCGCCTGAAAGACTGGAGTGAGCGCGACAGTAAAACCGGCACTTCGTTTGCCATTATCGAACGTGCAACGAAAGAATTTAATAAGATTAAAGAAGCCCGCGTTATCGCCAGCAGCCCGCCGGCAATCAGCGGTCTTGGCAGTTCTGCGGGTTTTGATATGGAGTTGCAGGATCACGCCGGAGCGGGTCACGATGCGCTGATGGCTGCACGTAACCAGTTGCTGGCGCTGGCGGCGGAAAATCCGGAATTAACCCGCGTGCGCCATAACGGTCTTGATGACAGTCCGCAGTTACAGATTGATATCGACCAGCGTAAAGCTCAGGCGCTGGGCGTTGCTATTGACGATATTAACGACACGCTGCAAACCGCGTGGGGTTCGAGCTATGTAAATGACTTTATGGATCGCGGTCGCGTGAAGAAAGTCTATGTGCAGGCCGCCGCGCCGTATCGGATGCTGCCGGATGATATCAACCTGTGGTATGTGCGTAACAAAGACGGTGGGATGGTGCCCTTCTCTGCCTTCGCGACCTCCCGCTGGGAGACAGGTTCGCCCCGTCTGGAACGTTATAACGGCTATTCCGCAGTGGAAATTGTCGGGGAGGCCGCACCGGGCGTCAGTACCGGTACGGCGATGGATATTATGGAATCGTTAGTGAAGCAGTTGCCAAACGGCTTTGGCCTGGAGTGGACGGCGATGTCGTATCAGGAACGGCTTTCTGGCGCGCAGGCTCCGGCGCTGTACGCCATTTCATTACTGGTGGTATTCCTGTGTCTGGCGGCGCTGTATGAAAGCTGGTCGGTGCCGTTCTCCGTAATGCTGGTCGTGCCGCTGGGGGTCATCGGCGCGCTGCTGGCAACCTGGATGCGCGGGCTGGAAAACGACGTTTACTTCCAGGTGGGTCTATTAACGGTCATTGGTTTATCGGCGAAAAACGCCATCCTCATTGTCGAGTTCGCTAACGAGATGAACCAAAAAGGTCACGACCTGTTTGAAGCGACGCTTTATGCCTGCCGCCAGCGTTTACGCCCGATACTGATGACCTCGCTGGCGTTTATCTTCGGCGTACTGCCGATGGCAATCAGCAGCGGTGCCGGTTCCGGTGGTCAACATGCAGTGGGTACTGGCGTAATGGGGGGAATGATCTCCGCCACCATTCTGGCGATTTACTTCGTGCCGCTGTTCTTTGTGCTGGTACGCCGTCGTTTCCCTCTGAAGCCACGTCCGGAATAAGCAATAAAAAAGGCGACATGCCAACGTGTCGCCTTTTTCAACTTTCTGATAAAGAACCTGTTCATCAGGTTCTTTCATTTTACCTTCTGTCCTGGCAATTACTTGCGAAGCATAACTTCGATAAAGTCTTTCCAGTTCCCCAGTTCACGTTCAATCATAACAACCTCTCTTATAATTATGGGTATTCTACGGAAACAATATACCGTGGTGAAGCTAATTTATTCGATTGCAGTGATTACTACCTCCGGGGCAAAACCTATGTAAATACTATGGCCCTGAGACAGGGATTTTTATGTGATGCAAAGCAACATTTCAACAGATTCATACGGATTCTAATACTTGCTTAATTCTGTTTGAAATACATACAGATACCTAGGGGAATATTCTTAATAATTGCATTCAAAATGCTCACAGTTATTTAATAATTGTTAAGTGAAACACCTTAATAATGTTATATTCCCTGATATTCATTTGCCGGGAAAATGTATTGACCGTTAAATGAGTATTTATTCTTATAAATCGAAAAAGGATTCATTATGGTTACACTTTACGGCATTAAAAATTGTGACACCATTAAAAAGGCTCGCCGTTGGCTGGAAACCAATAACATCGACTATCGTTTCCATGATTATCGCGTTGATGGGCTGGACAGCGAATTATTGAACGGTTTTATCAACGAATTAGGCTGGGAAGCGTTACTCAACACCCGTGGTACTACCTGGCGTAAACTGGACGATACCACGCGCAATAAAATCACCGATGCGGCTTCTGCGGCGGCATTAATGACAGAAATGCCTGCAATTATCAAACGCCCATTGCTCTGCGCGCCAGGGAAGCCTATGCTGCTGGGTTTCAGTGAATCCAGTTATCAGCAATTTTTCCTATGAGGTGTAGTCTATGTCGTGTCCGGTTATTGAGCTGACACAGCAGCTTATTCGCCGCCCATCCTTAAGTCCTGATGACGCAGGATGTCAGGCAATCATTACCGAACGTTTACAGGCGATCGGTTTTACCATCGAACGCATGGACTTTGCGGATACGCAGAATTTTTGGGCGTGGCGTGGACAGGGAGAAACGTTAGCCTTTGCCGGACATACCGACGTTGTACCGCCTGGCGATGCCGACCGTTGGATCAATCCACCATTTGAACCGACCATTCGCGACGGTATGTTATTCGGGCGCGGCGCGGCAGATATGAAAGGGTCGCTGGCGGCGATGGTGGTAGCAGCAGAACGCTTTGTCGCGCAACATCCCAACCATAAAGGTCGACTGGCGTTTCTGATCACCTCAGACGAAGAAGCCAGCGCCCACAACGGCACGGTCAAAGTGGTAGAAACCTTAATGGCACGCCGTGAACGGCTGGATTACTGCCTGGTTGGCGAACCGTCGAGTATCGAAGTGGTCGGTGATGTAGTGAAAAATGGCCGTCGCGGATCGTTGACCTGTAACCTTACTATTCATGGCGTGCAGGGGCATGTGGCCTACCCACACCTTGCAGATAACCCTGTACATCGTGCAGCCCCTTTCCTCAATGAGTTAGTGGCTATCGAGTGGGATCAGGGCAATGAATTTTTCCCGGCAACCAGTATGCAAATAGCCAATATTCAGGCAGGTACTGGCAGTAATAATGTCATTCCGGGTGAGCTGTTTGTACAGTTTAACTTCCGCTTTAGCACCGAACTTACTGATGAGATGATCAAAGCACAGGTGCTTGCCCTGCTTGAAAAACATCAACTGCGTTATACGGTCGATTGGTGGCTTTCCGGGCAGCCATTTTTGACTGCACGCGGTAAACTGGTGGATGCGGTCGTCAACGCGGTTGAGCACTATAATGAAATTAAACCGCAGCTACTGACCACTGGCGGAACGTCCGATGGGCGCTTTATTGCCCGCATGGGGGCGCAGGTGGTGGAACTTGGGCCGGTCAATGCCACTATTCATAAAATTAATGAATGTGTGAACGCTGCCGACCTGCAGCTACTTGCCCGTATGTATCAACGAATCATGGAACAGCTCGTCGCCTGATGAGTGGTTCTGCAAGAGGAAATAAGCATGGACTGGCTGGCTAAATATTGGTGGATTCTGGTGATTGTCTTTTTGGTAGGCGTCCTGCTGAATGTGATCAAAGATCTCAAGCGCGTCGACCATAAGAAATTTCTCGCCAACAAGCCGGAGCTTCCCCCACATCGTGATTTCAACGATAAATGGGACGATGACGACGACTGGCCGAAGAAGGATCAACCGAAGAAGTAAGCTGGAGGAGCCGGATAATGTCTGGCGCTCAACCGTAGGCCTGATAAGACGCGTCAGCGTCGCATCAGGCATCATAGCCGGATGCGGCGTGAACGCCTTATCCGGCCTACGCATCCGGCACCTGTCTTTTACATCATTTCAATCACATCATCATCGCCGGGCTTACCGCCGCTTAACGCTTCGTCGAAGTAATGTTTCGGAATGGTATAACGCAAGTGATCCAGGGCAAATTGCATACTGCGATTATCGATCGCATGACCTAAATCCTCCACGATATCCAGCGTCACATCTCCACCGGCGTTAATTAACGCTTCCTGTGCCGCGACCGCATGAGCCAGATTGATAACCGGATCTTCACCACCGTGGATCAGGTGAATTGTTGTAGCAGTAGAAGCTGTTTCCGGCAGGCTGGCATAGCGTCCGTTAAAGGCGATGACGCGTGAGGCAAGACCCGGTTCGGCTTTAATGCTCTCCAGCGCCATAATCGCGCCTTGTGAGAAACCGATCAGCGCCGTAGCGTTAGCCCCTACTCCGCTCTGTTTCTGCCAGTAGCGTACCGTCTCAATAAACGTCGGCATGATGGCATCCACCCGCGCCTGGCGATTCTCTTCCGTTACGCCCTGCACCGAAAACCATTGACGCCCCGCCGGATTACCGCTCGGCTCAGCACCACCGACACTTACCACCAGCGCATCTGGAAACAACGGTGCAAACCAGCTACCGATTTCCCCCATTGCCACCGGATTATCCCCGACACCGTGGAAAAGCAGTAACAACTGTTGGGCAGGTTTATCCGGGCTTTGAACAACAAAATGGTCATGTTTCATGGCGAACTCCTTAACTGATGTCATTAATTTTACGCCGCTGACTCACAATGACCATGGGAGAAAATTGAAGGAGTCAGTGAAAAAATTGCCATTGTGTTATGCAATTGCGCAGGCGTTCAGTGCGGACATCATCAAGTGCGAATAGCGCCTGCGCGGCTTCTTCGCGTTGGCGAACCAGCAATGCCTTACGGCCTGAAAGTTTAAGTGTGGTACATAACTGCGCGTCGCTGATGTTTTTCTGCAACCGTCCACGCAGCGCCGGTAATGCCAGTTCACTGGTTTGCAGCAGGCGTGTTAAACAACCTAACGACGTTAAAAGGGGGCGATGAGCGAAAGCAAAACCGGTCAGTTCAAGCCAGTCATCATCAGAAAGCATGATGTCGTTTAACGGATCAACCGGGATGCTTTCACCATTCCACTGCATGAGAATTTGCACGTCGCGGCGTAAACGATAATGCTCACGTTGTGCCAGTTGTTTACCCGCTTCGCTCATTGGTAACAGCGCCATCGCCGTATAACAGCCGCTGCTGGCTTCGCGATGATTGCCCATCCGTACCAGCACAAAACCGCAGCGTTGCCAGAAACGCCATAATTCCTCGGTGTAGCCAAAACTCACTGAAAGATAGTCGAGGCTATGCATGTATTGCACTGCGTCAGCAATAAGTTGCTGCCCTGTGCCTTCCCGCTGACGCGCCGGATGGACTGCAATGCGGCTGACACGCCGCCCGTGTAACGTCGCCGCCAGTGGATTGCTGCCGTGTGCCGCCAGCGACTGAGCTACCAGGTTGCCACGCGGGCGACGAAAACCTGCCCAGACCGCCTGACTCAGTTCTTCAGATAATCCCCCTTCATCCACCAGCCACAGCGCCCCGGCGATCTCGTTTTCGCCTGCCGCCTGTAAAAAATGTTGCCCCGGCGCGTCCATCATCCGTCGTAAATCCAGCGGCGAAGTCCGGTAGTGCGCACCAGACAATAACTGGTAAACCTTTAACGGCGTTTCTGGCTCGCTTCGCCATAAAGTCTGTTCAAATGCAGAAATGACGATGTTGCCTTGGGGTACGCGCGTGAAGGTTTCATCGTCAAAAACCAGTGCCTCGCTAACCACTTTTTCCAGAGGGCACCCCTGTGCCCAACGGATCGGCTGTTGCAATTCAAAACGCTGCAAATGCGGGAAGCGGGCGCAAAATTTCAGCAAAAAGCCACGTCCGGTGCCTTCATAGCCCTGCACCGTAGTGGTTAACAAAGTACGCGGAAAGCGTGATACCAGTTGATGTAATAGTGGGGCGGGTATTGCAGCAGCTTCATCGATGACCAGCCAGTCGGCTTTTTCTTCACTGAACAGCAATGCATCCGGCGCAACAAAACGAAACTTATCTCCGGCAAACTGGGCCAGCACATCCGTTGCGGCTCTCGCAGGCGCAGTGACTATCGCACTGCCCGCAATACGGGAAATGAGTTGCCCTGCCAGCGCCGACTTACCGCGTCCGCGCGCAGCAGTTACCGCTGCCACGCCCGGTGGCATAGTCAGAAGCTGCTGTAGTATCTGTTGTTGTTCCGGTTGCGGTGCGCCGGTAGCGGATTGCCAGTCAGAGCGGGGAACAAAATCCGCCAGCATTAGTGGCTGGTCTTGTCGCCAGAGAATAGCGTCGTCATCTGCCACAAGTACGCGTTTGAGATGCTGGACAAAATGCGGTGTAGCGATGGGACTGGCGCAATCACTCCAGCGCAGCGAATCAGCATCGGGATGGTTTTCCCATTCTTCCCATACAGGGAGTAACAAAACCAGCCAACTGCCCGCTTTCAGCGTTCCACCAAGCGCCGCAAAGGCTGCGGCATCAAAGCCCTGGCGGGCATCGAATACCGAATGCTGGAACTCGCGCCCAAGTAAAGTTTGTAGCGCCGCTGGCGTACAGTGGTTTTCAGAAGTTGGCTGCGGCGATACCCACAGCCAGTCGCCGGGTAATGCGTCACGCAATTTAAGCGCATGTTCACAACACCAGCACGCTTCCCCGCTCAACACCAACAGGCGGCGAATCCCTTCGCGTTTCATTTGCGCTGTTAATGTGTGTAGCGCGGTCAGTTCAGCCATCCCTGCCCCGAAAGTTAAATGCTTTTACCGAAAGTATTGCATTGTGCCGGATCGCCGCTGTCGAAACCACGTTTAAACCAGCTATAGCGTTGTTGGGATGTACCATGAGTAAAGCTGTCCGGCACTACCCGCCCCTGACTTTGCTGCTGTAAGCGGTCATCGCCGATGGCTTGCGCCGCATTCAGCGCCTCTTCCAGATCGCCAGTTTCCAGAACGCCTTGTTGCTGCATACTGTGCCCCCAGACACCGGCAAAGCAATCAGCCTGGAGTTCCATACGCACAGACAAGCGGTTCACTTCCGCTTGCGTCGCGTTTTGTTGCAATTGACGAACTTTCGGTTCAATGCCTAACAGTTTCTGCACATGATGACCGACTTCATGGGCGATAACGTATCCCTGAGCGAAATCACCATCCGCGCCCAGTTTGTCTTTCATGTCATCATAGAAAGAGAGATCGATATAGACCGTACCATCCGCCGGGCAATAGAACGGCCCCATAATGGACTGTCCGGCGCCGCAACCGGTGCGCGTCATTCCGCGATACATCACCAGCTTCGGTTGCTGATAAGTCTTACCCATTTTCTCGAATTGCTGCCCCCAGGTGTCTTCCGTGGTTGCCAGAATTACCGAGGTGAATTTTGCCGCTTCGTCTTCATTTGGGCTAATTGAGCGCGTTGATTGCTGTTGGGAAATCGGCTGTCCGGTCATCAACCCAGTTAAATCAACACCATAGTAGCCAGCGACCAGCACCACTACCAGTAAAATCAGCCCACCTTTACCGCTTGGCAGACGGAAACCGGGACCGCCCATTGACGGACCACCAGAGCTGTTTCGCCTGTCTTCAACATTGTCACTTTCACGACGCCCTTGCCAGCGCATAGATACCTCAACAATATATTCATTATAGTGATGATCGTAGGTGCTTCAGAGGAAGATTACCACAGAAAAACGGGAGGAAATGATGGAGGAATTAAGGCTTCATTCCTCGTTATATAATTTACGAATGTTAGAAGTAAAAGAGAATGTTAGCTCCAGTCTTCTAGTCTGATTCCCGCTACTCGCTCAAACTCTCGGGTATTGTTGGTAACCACAATCAAACCGCGACTGCGAGCATGTCCCGCTATCATCTGGTCAAAAGGTCCAACGGGCCTTCCCTGCCGGGCAAGCTCGGCTCTGATTTGCCCAGTATGCGTCGCAGCAGCACTATCATAATCAAGCACTTCCAAACGAGATACGAAACCTTCAATCACCGCTAAATTGCGTTCTGGCATCTGACTTTTTTCTGCCCCATAGATAAGCTCCATCAATGTTACAGAACTTATACACATCCGGCCAGAATTCAGGTTAAAGCGATCCCTGACATGTACTGGCTTATTCTTAATAGTGAAAATACAGATATTGGTATCCAGCATGAATTTCAGCATCAGAATGATTCCCTTTCCTGCATTGCGGGTTGATCACGGATATCCATAAAATCCGCACTCACATTTTCGCCATCAAACCAACTGTCCCAGGACTCACCAACGGGAGTAATGATTCTTGTACGACCAATCGCAATAATTTCTACTTTCTTAACGTCTTCTGGCAGAGCGACCGCTTTAGGTAATCTGACAGCCTGACTGCGATTACTTAAAAATACAGTAGTTTCCATAGCCCCCCCCTTCTTTGGGATATACGTTATGTATATACATTTTGGCTTGGTATTACTTTTCTGTCAAAGGGAGATAATGCGAAGTATTATAGCGGGAGTAACGAAGACATTTAGCCGGAGCATCCTCCGGCTGAAAAATAAGCAATCAGAAAAATCAGTCCAGCTGTACACCCAGGCGGCGGGCGACGGCTTCATAGGCTTCAATCAGGCCACCGAGGCTCTGGCGGAAACGGTCTTTGTCCATTTTCTCCAGCGTTTCTTTGTCCCACAGGCGGCTACCGTCCGGGGAGAACTCATCGCCCAGCACGACTTCGCCTTTGTACAGACCAAACTCCAGCTTGAAGTCGACCAGAATCAGACCGGCATCATCGAACAGTTTTTTCAGCACGTCGTTCGCTTTGTAAGTCAGCTCTTTCATACGCGCCAGATTCTCTTTGCTTACCCAGCCAAAAGTTTCGCAATAAGATTCGTTAACCATCGGGTCATGCATGGCGTCGTTTTTCAGGAACAGATCGAACAGCGGCGGGTTCAGCTCAATACCTTCTTCAATTCCAAGACGTTTCACCAGAGAGCCAGCAGCACGGTTACGTACGACACACTCGACCGGCACCATATCCAGCTTTTTCACCAGACATTCGGTATCGGAGAGCAGACGCTCCATTTGAGTCGGGATACCCGCTTCAGCCAGTTTGCTCATAATGAAGTAGTTGAACTTGTTGTTCACCATACCTTTGCGATCAAACTGCTCAATGCGCGCGCCATCACCTGCTGACGTATCATTGCGGAATTCGAGCACCAACAGATCCGGGTTTTCCGTGCTGTATACGGTTTTCGCTTTACCACGATACAACTCAGCTTGCTTTTGCATCTTTATCACTCCTGGGTGTGAATTAACGTTTTAAAATCTTTTGCTGTCTGGTGTGCCGGATGTTTTGCCGAATGCGGCGCGAACGCCTTACCCGACCTGTGTCCGACAAACAAATTTCGTGCGAATTAACGCTAAAATCGCGTTTTTCTGCCGACGCACACGTTTGCGTATCATATCAGAAAAAAGGGCCGGATTACTCCAGCCCTGTATTTTTACTTGCTAAACGCTGCCTGGAAGACAGATACCAGTGCGTCGTTTTGGCTTTGAGTCAGCGTATGACCTTTCGGATCGATGAACTGCAAGCTGCTGCGGTTATCTAAATCACCGACCTGCAGTTTATAGTCACCGGATGCAAGACCTGGATCGCTCGCGCCCAGTTCCTGCCAGTCGCTGTCAGACAACGGCTTATAGGTCACGGCCATACTGCCCTGCGAACGGGTGCTGTCGGTCACTTTCATGCCCACTTTTTCCAGCGCCGCTGGCAGACGTTGCCAAACCACGTTGAACGGCCCGCGAACGACCAGCATTGGTAAGCCTGTATCATCAGCAGCACTTTGTACGTCCATGGTGGTGGAAGCACGGTTTTGCGCCGCATTAGCCGCGTCGGTCACGGATTTATCCAGACCGGCGGAAATGACGTTCATCATCTCCGTGCTGTAACGCTGCATGGAAGCCGCGTCTGCAACCGGTTTGCCCGCCTGCTCCAGGTTCAGCAGTTTCACCGTTACCGCCTGCTGATAACCCTGCGGTTTAACAGAGATTTGATAACGACCGCGATACTGCTCGTCTTCGTCCAGACGGTTCCATTGCACCCAATCGGTAGTCAGCGTCTGACCAGCATCATCGCGTTGGGTAATGGTGTAGTTTTTCGCCTGCAGCACGCTAACAACCTGCGGCCACAAAGTATTACCACGACCATTTTCTACCAGCAGCGAGGCGGTGTCGCCCGTAAACTGGGTACGTGCGCCGGAAATCAGCGCCAACGGCTGGGCAGGTGGACGAATGTCCAGCGCCTTACCGACAGCACCGCTACCGTTGGTCACCGGTATTGCATAATCACCGGAAGTCACCGGCAAAATCATTCCTGCCGGGGCATGAAGCTCCGCAAGCGGTGCCGCTTCCAGATAGGCTTCATCACCACTCACCTGACGCTTATAGCGTGAGTCAGAACTACAGGCTGCGAGTAACAGAACAAGCGATACACCCGCAACCTTTGCCAGGCGCGACTTTTGAACAGAGTAAGCCATCAAATCTCCCTAAACTTTACAGCAAACCGGCATACTTAAGCGCCGCTCTGACCGTCTCACGACCACTGTCGGTGATTGGAGTCATTGGCAGGCGCAGCGTATCGGTCGCCACAAGACCCAGTTCCTTACATGCCCATTTCACCGGGATTGGATTGGGTTCGACAAATAGTTTGTTGTGTAATGGCATCAGACGCTGGTTAATAACGCGTGCCTCGGCAAAATGCCCTTCTGCCGCCAGTTTGCACATCTGAGCCATATCACGCGCTGCGACGTTAGCCGTAACGGAAATAACGCCATGACCACCTAACTGCATGAAGTCCAGCGTGCTCGCATCATCGCCGCTCAGCAGAACAAAATCGTCTGAAACCAGCTCTTTGATCTGGTTAACACGCGTTAAGTTCCCTGTTGCCTCTTTGATTCCGATAATATTTTTTACTTTCGCCAGACGGCCCACCGTTTCTGGTAGCAGATCGCAGCCAGTACGGGACGGCACATTATACAGGATTTGCGGCAGGTCAGTATGTTCAGCGATGGCTTTGAAATGCTGATACAGACCTTCCTGCGACGGGCGGTTGTAATAAGGGGTCACCGTCAGGCAGCCAACAATGCCACTGTCATTGAAACGCTGTGTCAGGCTAATGGCTTCCGCAGTAGCGTTAGCGCCAGTTCCGGCAATTACCGGAATACGCCCATCAGCCAGCTCCAGGGTCATCATCACCACATCAACATGTTCGTCATGATTCAGGGTAGCGGACTCACCAGTGGTGCCAACAGAAACAATCGCCGAAGTACCGCTGGCGACATGATAATCAATCAGTTTTTTTAAGCTAGCCCGACAGACATTACCTTTTTCATCCATCGGAGTAACAATCGCGACAATACTTCCCGTGAACATGGGCCATCCTCTGTGCAAACAAGTGTCTCAATGGTACGTTTGGTATGGCATTAAAAGCAAGCAGACAGAACCGTTCTGATTGTTGTATGCATGTTTTTTTTATGCTTTCCTTAAGAGCTACTCTCCCCCTTGAAGGAATAACCGGTTTGACACTGTCATCGCAACATTATCTGGTGATCACTGCGCTGGGTGCCGATCGCCCAGGAATTGTGAACACTATCACCCGTCATGTCAGTAGTTGCGGCTGTAATATTGAAGACAGTCGCCTGGCGATGCTGGGAGAAGAGTTCACCTTTATCATGCTGCTTTCCGGTTCATGGAACGCAATCACCTTGATCGAATCAACGTTACCGTTGAAAGGTGCCGAACTGGATCTTTTAATCGTGATGAAGCGCACGACGGCTCGTCCGCGTCCGCCGATGCCCGCATCTGTCTGGGTTCAGATCGATGTGGCAGATTCACCGCATTTAATTGAACGCTTTACCGCACTTTTTGACGCGCACCATATGAACATTGCGGAGCTAGTGTCTCGCACGCAACCTGCTGAAAATGAACGAGCTGCGCAACTACATATTCAGATAACCGCCCACAGCCCGGCGTCTGCGGACTCAGCAAATATTGAGCAAGCGTTCAAAGCACTATGTACAGAACTCAATGCGCAAGGCAGTATTAGCGTCGTCAATTATTCCCAACATGATGAACAGGATGGAGTTAAGTAATGAATCCACTGAAAGCCGGTGACATCGCACCGAAATTTAGCTTGCCGGATCAAGACGGAGAACAAGTTAATTTGACCGACTTCCAGGGACAGCGTGTTCTGGTTTATTTCTACCCGAAAGCCATGCCCCCCGGCTGTACCGTACAAGCTTGTGGCTTACGCGATAACATGGATGAGTTGAAAAAAGCCGGTGTTGATGTACTGGGTATTAGCACCGATAAACCCGAAAAACTCTTCCGTTTTGCGGAAAAAGAGCTGCTCAACTTTACGCTTCTGTCTGATGAGGACCACCAGGTGTGCGAACAATTCGGCGTCTGGGGAGAGAAGTCCTTCATGGGCAAAACTTACGATGGTATTCACCGCATCAGCTTCTTGATCGATGCTGACGGCAAAATCGAACATGTATTTGACGATTTCAAAACCAGCAATCACCACGACGTAGTGATTAACTGGCTGAAAGAACACGCCTGATTACTTTGCTCCATTCCGTGCTGGCTGCGCTTGCGGCCAGCACACCTCACATCCGGCGATGTAGCGGAATGAAGGTTAATCTTGCGCGATTTGGCCATCGGGCCAGGCATGGATTACCGCTTTAATTAGCGTAGCCAGAGGAATGGCAAAGAACACGCCCCAGAATCCCCACAACCCACCGAAGATCACCACCGATAAAATAATCACCAGCGGATGCAGGTTAACCGCTTCGGAGAACAACACCGGTACTAACAGGTTGCCATCCAGCGCCTGGATAATCAGATATACCGCGAAACAGCTCCAGAATTCAGTGCCAGCACCAAACTGGAATAGTGCCACGCCGACCACCGGAATAGTCACCACAAATGCGCCAATGTACGGAATAAGCACTGAGAAGCCGACCAGCACCGCCAGCAGCAGCGAATAGTTCAGTCCGAAAAGCAAGAACCCCAGCCAGGTGGCGATCCCCACCACAATCATCTCCAGCACCTTGCCACGGATGTAGTTGGTGATTTGCTGATTCATCTCCTTCCAGACCTGGCCTGCCAGCCCACGGTTACGCGGAAGCACCCGACGGACAGCATTCAACATTTGCTCTTTATCTTTCAGAAGGAAAAAGACCATCAGCGGCACCAGCACCAGATAGACGGCAATGGTCAGCAGGCCCACCAGCGAGGCGAGAGAGATTTTCACCACCGAATCGCCCATGGTGAGCATCCGACTGCGCATATTGTCGGCCATCGCATCAATAATGCCCGCATCCATTAACGCCGGATAACGGCGCGGCAACGTGGCGGCAAAATCAGACAGTTTATTGAGCATCCCCGGCATATCGCGGATTAAATAGATGCCCTGCTGCCAGGCGATAGGCAGTACCACGAACGCCATCAGCAGCAAAATACCCACGAAAACCACCAATACAATCGACGTCGCCCAACGGCGGGAACAGCCAATAGATTGCAGGCGCACGGTTGGCCATTCCAGCAAATAGGCCAGCACAATAGCCACCAGCAACGGTGCGAGCAGGCCACTAAAGAAAAAGATAATGCCAAATCCGGCAACTAAAATAACCAGCAAGGCAATCGCTTCCGGGTCGCTAAAACGGCGGCGATACCATTGCATCAACATTTCGAGCATAAAGACCTTCCCTGAACCTCAAGAGCGGGATTGCGATCCGCAATTGTATCGAAATGTCACAAAAAAGACTTCGCTTTTTATGACGGATTCAGGAAACTGAAAAGTCATTTGAGTGGGCTAATCTTCGTCGCTACACTCAAAGGCGGCGCGGTGGGAACGATATTTCACAGTATCGGTCAAATGACTATCTCCAGAAATACAGGACAGAGGTTATGTTCAGGCAGTTGAAAAAAAACCTGGTTGCAACCCTCATTGCTGCTATGACCATCGGTCAGGTAGCCCCGGCGTTTGCCGATAGCGCAGACACTTTGCCGGATATGGGAACCTCCGCAGGAAGCACGCTTTCCATTGGTCAGGAAATGCAGATGGGCGACTATTATGTTCGCCAGCTACGCGGCAGCGCGCCGTTAATTAATGACCCGCTATTAACGCAATATATTAATTCGCTGGGGATGCGCCTGGTTTCACATGCAAACTCCGTTAAGACGCCGTTCCATTTCTTTCTGATCAATAACGACGAAATCAACGCCTTTGCTTTCTTTGGCGGCAACGTGGTGCTGCACTCTGCCTTGTTCCGTTATTCCGATAACGAAAGTCAACTGGCTTCGGTCATGGCGCACGAAATCTCCCACGTCACCCAACGTCACCTGGCGCGAGCGATGGAAGATCAGCAACGCAGCGCGCCGCTTACCTGGGTCGGGGCGTTAGGTTCTATTTTACTGGCAATGGCCAGCCCGCAGGCGGGGATGGCGGCGCTGACCGGTACGCTGGCGGGAACGCGCCAGGGGATGATCAGCTTCACCCAGCAAAATGAACAGGAAGCGGACCGCATTGGTATTCAGGTGTTGCAACGCTCGGGGTTCGATCCGCAGGCGATGCCGACCTTCCTCGAAAAACTGCTCGATCAGGCGCGCTACTCTTCGCGTCCGCCGGAAATTCTGCTGACTCACCCGTTACCGGAAAGCCGCCTGGCTGATGCCCGTAACCGTGCCAATCAGATGCGCCCGATGGTGGTGCAGTCGTCGGAAGATTTCTATCTGGCAAAAGCGCGCACACTGGGGATGTACAATTCCGGACGTAACCAGCTCACCAGTGATTTGCTGGATGAATGGGCGAAAGGTAACGTTCGTCAGCAACGGGCGGCGCAATATGGTCGTGCTTTACAGGCGATGGAAGCCAATAAATACGACGAGGCACGGAAAACGCTGCAACCGTTACTGGCGGCAGAACCCGGCAACGCGTGGTATCTCGATCTGGCTACCGATATCGACCTTGGGCAAAACAAAGCCAATGATGCGATCAATCGCCTGAAAAATGCTCGTGATTTACGCACCAATCCGGTGTTGCAGCTCAACCTGGCAAACGCTTATCTGCAAGGTGGGCAGCCACAGGAAGCGGCTAATATTCTGAATCGCTACACTTTTAATAATAAAGATGACAGCAATGGCTGGGATTTGCTGGCACAGGCAGAAGCCGCGCTAAATAACCGCGATCAGGAATTGGCAGCGCGAGCAGAAGGTTATGCACTCGCAGGGCGACTCGATCAGGCCATTTCCTTGTTGAGTAGCGCCAGTTCGCAGGTGAAATTAGGCAGCCTGCAACAAGCGCGTTACGATGCGCGCATCGACCAGTTGCGCCAGTTGCAGGAACGCTTTAAGCCTTATACCAAGATGTAATTTGCATTAAAGGAAGAACAATGACCAAACAGGTAAAAATCTACCATAACCCACGCTGTTCAAAGAGCCGTGAAACGCTGAACCTGCTGAAAGAAAACGGCGTGGAGCCAGAAGTGGTGCTCTACCTTGAGACACCCGCCGATGCGGCAACGCTGCGCGATTTGCTGAAAATGCTGGGGATGAATAGCGCCCGTGAATTGATGCGCCAGAAAGAGGAGCTTTATAAAGAGCTGAACCTGGCTGACAGTTCGCTTAGCGAAGAGGCTCTGATTCAGGCGATGGTGGATAATCCGAAGCTGATGGAGCGCCCGATTGTGGTCGCCAATGGCAAAGCGCGCATTGGACGTCCACCGGAACAAGTGCTGGAAATCGTGGGTTAAGATGTGCCCCGTCGCTAGTTAAGGCACATTGCCGGATGCGACGCTTGCCGCGTCTTGTCCGGCCTGTGATTGCATTGGATGTGCTTCGCATAGTTCGGATAAGGCGTTCGCGCCGCATCCGACAATAAACACCCTGCCTACAGCTTCAGAATCTCTTTCACAAACGGAATGGTCAGCTTACGCTGTGCGGTAATCGACGCATGATCCAGCTGATCCAGTGTCATAAATAGCGTGCGCATCTCTCTGTCGAGCCGCTTCAGCAAGAAGCGTCCCACATCTTCCGGCAGTTCAAAACCACGCAAACGCGCGCGTAACTGTAGCGCCTGCAACTTATCTTCATCAGAAAGTGGCTGCAATTTGTAGATCTGCCCCCAGTCAAGACGCGACGCGAGATCCGGTAATCCCAGATTCAACTGACGCGGTGGACGATCGCCAGTGATCAACAACCGTGTTTTACCCGACTCCAGAATCCGATTGTAGAGATCGAAAATCGCCATCTCCCACAACTCATCGCCGGCAATACACTCAATGTTGTCGATGCAAACCAGCGACAAATGCTCCATACCGTCGAGCACTTCCGGGACAAACCAGGTGCGTTTATCCAGCGGGACATAGCCCACCGCATCGCCACGCTGCGACAATTCCGCGCAAGCCGCATGCAGCAGATGGCTGCGCCCCGCGCCTTCGCGTGCCCAGAGATAGATGTAACCGCTATGTTCCTGACGCAGCACGTTTTGCAGCGCGGCCAGTAGAGAGGAGTTATCCCCCGGCCAGAAACTTGCAAAGGTTTCGTCGTCAGGAAGATAAAGTGGCAAAGAGAGCTGTGCCGGTGTGTTCAGAGATACCTCAACCAGGATTTCACAAAATCGCGAGAAGTTTACCACAGAATCCCATGATGTTTGAACCGGGCAGCAGCACTGCCCGGTCAGTACATTATTTATCTGTTATATCCGCGTCTTCTGCGTCCAGCACCACTTCTTCAGGGCGCAGCACGCTAATCAGTTTGAAGATCAGGCTTAAGCCAATACCGACGATAGTCGCCAGCGCCATGCCTTTCAGCTCCGCCGCGCCGATGTTTACCTTCGCGCCACTGACGCCGATGATCAAAATCACGGAAGTCAGGATCAGGTTCTGTGCTTTGTTGTAATCCACTTTCGATTCAATCAATACACGAATACCGGAAGCACCGATGACACCGTAAAGCAGCAGCGAAACACCGCCCATTACTGGCAGTGGGATCATCTGGATAGCGGCAGCCAGTTTACCAACACAGGAAAGCAGGATAGCGAAAATCGCCGCGCCGCCGATAACCCAGGTACTGTAAACGCGAGTGATCGCCATAACGCCAATGTTTTCCCCGTAGGTGGTGTTTGGCGTGGAACCAAAGAAGCCGGAGAGCACGGTCGACAGGCCGTTAGCAAACATCGAACGGTGCAGACCCGGATCGCGCAGCAGATCTTTTTTGACAATGTTAGCCGTTACTACCAGGTGCCCTACATGTTCGGCAATAACCACTAACGCCGCTGGCAGAATAGTCAGAATGGCGAACCACTCGAAGCGCGGCGTATAGAGAGTTGGCAGAGCAAACCAGTGAGCATTAATAATCGGCGTGGTATCGACAATTCCCATTGCGAAAGAGAGCGCATACCCCACCAGCACGCCAATTAAAATCGGGATAATGGCCAGGAAACCACGGAACAGCACGGAACCTAAAACCGTGACCGCCAGCGTGGTAATAGAAATGATGATGGTTTTGGAATCTGGCGTTTGCCCTTCAGCCGGGAGTAAACCGGCCATACCAGCAGCTACGCCCGCCAGCTCCAGACCGATGACGGCAACGATTGCGCCCATTGCCGCAGGTGGAAACAGCACGTCCAGCCAGCCGGTTCCCGCTTTCTTCACGATGAAAGAAACCAGACAGAACAGCACGCCACACATAATAAAGCCGCCCAATGCGACTTCATAACCCAACGGCAACAGTAACAATACCGGTGAAATAAAGGCAAAGCTGGAGCCGAGATAAGCCGGGATTTTACCTTTACAGATGAAGAGATACAGCAGCGTCCCGATACCGTTAAATAACAGTACGGTCGCCGGGTTAATATGAAATAAGACGGGCACCAGGACGGTTGCACCAAACATGGCGAACAAATGTTGCAAACTAAGCGGGATTGTCTGTAAAAGTGGCGGTCTTTCACTCACCCCGATAGCACGGCGCGTCATAGTATATTCCTCTGTATTATGTGTTATAGGCGCTTTACTCAAAAAAAAGCCGACTCTTAAAGTCGGCTTTAATTATTTTTATTCTTTATTTTGTACCAAAGATTTTGTCACCGGCATCGCCAAGCCCCGGAATAATGTATCCGTGCTCGTTCAATCCCTGGTCAATTGATGCGGTATACAGCTCGACGTCCGGGTGCGCTTTTTCCAGCGCAGCGATACCTTCTGGCGCAGCCACCAGCACCAGCACTTTAATGCTGCTGCAGCCCGCTTTTTTCAGCAGGTCGATGGTCGCGATAACGGAACCACCAGTTGCCAGCATTGGGTCAACGATCAGCGCCATACGCTCATCAATGTTAGAAACCAGTTTCTGGAAGTACGGTACTGGTTCCAGCGTTTCTTCATTACGGTACATACCGACTACGCTGATGCGCGCGCTCGGAACGTTTTCCAGCACGCCGTCCATCATCCCCAGACCGGCGCGCAGAATTGGCACCACGGTAATTTTCTTACCTTTAATCTGGTCGATTTCCACCGGGCCATTCCAGCCCTCGATGGTTACTTTTTCAGTTTCGAGGTCAGCGGTCGCTTCGTAAGTCAGCAGGCTACCCACTTCGGAAGCGAGTTCGCGAAAGCGCTTGGTGCTGATATCTTGCTCACGCATCAGTCCCAGCTTGTGTTTGACGAGTGGGTGTTTGACTTCCACGATCTTCATACTCTTTCTCCTTTGAGGGGCAGCCACAAAAAAAATCGACGGATTATACCTCCTTTCTTTAAGGCGGCAATATTATTTTCGTTGATTTTAGTCAAAACCATAAAAATTTTAGATAAAGTTATTTCATAATCAAACAGTTAATAACGGTAATTATCCTGGCAAAAAATCATTCATCCCCTCTATGTACACCTTTTTTTGTCACTCTCTCGGTAAAAAGAGGTTAAAAAAGGTTGTGTAAAGCAGTCTCGCAAACGTTTGCTTTCCCTGTTAGAATTGCGCCGAATTTTTATTTTTCTACCGCAAGTAACGCGTGGGGACCCAAGCAGTGACCGATAAAACCTCTCTTAGCTACAAAGATGCCGGTGTTGATATTGACGCGGGTAATGCTCTGGTTGGAAGAATCAAAGGCGTAGTGAAGAAAACGCGTCGCCCGGAAGTGATGGGCGGTCTGGGCGGCTTCGGTGCGCTGTGTGCGTTGCCGCAAAAATATCGCGAACCCGTGCTGGTTTCCGGCACTGACGGCGTGGGCACTAAACTGCGTCTGGCGATGGACTTAAAACGTCACGACACCATTGGTATCGATCTGGTCGCCATGTGCGTTAATGATCTGGTGGTGCAAGGCGCTGAACCGCTGTTTTTCCTCGACTATTACGCAACCGGAAAGCTGGATGTTGATACTGCTGCATCAGTGATCAGCGGCATCGCCGAAGGTTGTCTGCAATCGGGCTGTTCGCTGGTGGGGGGCGAAACGGCAGAAATGCCGGGGATGTATCACGGTGAAGATTATGACGTTGCTGGTTTCTGCGTTGGCGTGGTAGAAAAATCAGAAATCATCGATGGTTCTAAAGTTAGCGACGGTGATGTGCTGATTGCGCTCGGCTCCAGCGGCCCGCACTCGAACGGCTATTCGCTGGTGCGCAAAATTCTCGAAGTCAGCGGTTGTGATCCACAAACCACCGAACTCGACGGCAAACCATTAGCCGATCATCTGCTGGCACCGACCCGTATTTACGTGAAGTCAGTACTGGAGTTGATCGAAAAGGTCGACGTGCACGCTATTGCGCACCTGACCGGCGGCGGCTTCTGGGAAAACATTCCGCGCGTATTGCCGGAAAACACCCAGGCAGTGATTGATGAATCCTCCTGGCAGTGGCCGGAAGTGTTCAACTGGCTGCAAAGGGCAGGTAATGTCGAGCGCCATGAAATGTATCGCACCTTCAACTGCGGCGTCGGGATGATTATCGCCCTGCCTGCTCCGGAAGTGGACAAAGCTCTCACTCTGCTTAATGCCAACGGTGAAAACGCGTGGAAAATCGGTATCATCAAAGCCTCTGATTCCGAACAACGCGTGGTTATCGAATAATGAATATTGTGGTGCTTATTTCCGGCAACGGAAGTAATTTGCAGGCAATTATTGACGCCTGCAAAACCAACAAAATTAAAGGCACCCTACGGGCAGTTTTCAGCAATAAGGCCGACGCGTTCGGCCTTGAACGCGCCCGCAAAGCCGGTATTGCAACGCATACGCTCATCGCCAGCGCGTTTGACAGTCGTGAAGCCTATGACCGGGAGTTGATTCATGAGATTGATATGTACGCTCCCGACGTGGTTGTACTGGCCGGTTTTATGCGCATTCTCAGTCCGGCGTTTGTCTCCCACTATGCCGGGCGTTTGCTGAACATTCACCCTTCCCTGCTGCCAAAATATCCCGGTTTGCACACCCATCGCCAGGCGCTGGAAAATGGCGATGAGGAACACGGTACATCGGTGCATTTCGTTACTGATGAACTGGACGGTGGTCCGGTTATTTTACAGGCGAAAGTCCCGGTATTTGCCGGTGATACGGAAGATGACATCACCGCCCGCGTACAAACCCAGGAGCACGCCATTTATCCGCTGGTGATTAGCTGGTTTGCCGATGGTCGTCTGAAGATGCACGAAAACGCCGCGTGGCTGGATGGTCAGCGTCTGCCGCCGCAGGGCTACGCTGCCGACGAGTAATTCCCTCGTAGTTAAAGCGCCAGCCCTGCCGTTGGCGTTTTTCAATTCACCTGTAAATCGCAGGCTCCAGCAGTTTTTTTCTCCCTTTTCTGGCATAGTTGGACATCTGCCAATATTGCTCGCCATAATATCCAGGCAGTGTCCCGTGAATAAAACGGAGTAAAAGTGGTAATGGGTCAGGAAAAGCTATACATCGAAAAAGAGCTCAGTTGGTTATCGTTCAATGAACGCGTGCTTCAGGAAGCGGCGGACAAATCTAACCCGCTGATTGAAAGGATGCGTTTCCTGGGGATCTATTCCAATAACCTTGATGAGTTCTATAAAGTCCGCTTCGCTGAACTGAAACGACGCATCATTATTAGCGAAGAACAAGGTTCCAATTCTCATTCCCGTCATTTGCTGGGTAAAATTCAGTCCCGCGTGCTGAAGGCCGATCAGGAATTCGACGGCCTCTACAACGAACTGTTGCTGGAGATGGCGCGCAACCAGATTTTCCTGATTAATGAACGCCAGCTCTCCGTCAATCAACAAAACTGGCTGCGTCATTATTTTAAGCAGTATCTGCGTCAGCACATTACGCCGATTTTAATCAACCCTGACACTGACTTAGTGCAATTTCTGAAAGATGATTACACCTATCTGGCGGTAGAAATTATCCGTGGTGATACCATTCGTTATGCGCTGCTGGAGATCCCCTCAGATAAAGTGCCGCGCTTTGTTAATTTGCCGCCGGAAGCACCGCGCCGACGCAAACCCATGATTCTTCTGGATAACATTCTGCGTTACTGCCTTGATGATATTTTCAAAGGCTTCTTTGATTATGACGCGCTGAATGCCTATTCAATGAAGATGACCCGCGATGCCGAATACGATTTAGTGCACGAGATGGAAGCCAGCCTGATGGAGCTGATGTCTTCCAGTCTGAAGCAGCGTTTAACCGCAGAACCGGTGCGTTTTGTTTATCAGCGCGATATGCCCAGTGCGCTGGTTGAGGTGTTGCGCGAAAAACTGACTATTTCCCGCTACGACTCCATCGTACCCGGTGGCCGTTATCATAATTTTAAAGACTTTATTAATTTCCCCAATGTCGGCAAAGCCAATCTGGTGAATAAACCACTACCGCGTTTACGCCACATTTGGTTTGATAAAGCCCAGTTCCGTAACGGTTTTGATGCCATTCGCGAACACGATGTGCTGCTCTATTATCCTTATCACACTTTTGAACATGTGCTGGAACTGCTACGCCAGGCCTCGTTCGACCCAAGCGTACTGGCGATTAAAATTAATATTTACCGCGTAGCGAAAGATTCGCGCATCATCGACTCGATGATCCACGCCGCTCACAACGGTAAGAAAGTCACCGTGGTGGTTGAGTTACAGGCGCGTTTCGACGAAGAAGCCAACATTCACTGGGCAAAACGGCTGACTGAAGCGGGCGTACACGTGATTTTCTCTGCGCCGGGGCTGAAAATTCACGCCAAATTGTTCCTGATTTCACGTAAAGAAAACGGTGAGGTTGTGCGTTACGCGCATATCGGGACCGGGAACTTTAATGAAAAAACCGCGCGTCTTTATACCGACTACTCGCTGCTGACCGCCGATGCGCGCATCACCAACGAAGTACGCCGGGTGTTCAACTTTATTGAAAATCCATACCGTCCGGTAACTTTCGATTATTTAATGGTGTCGCCGCAAAACTCCCGTCGTTTGCTGTATGAAATGGTTGACCGCGAGATAGCCAACGCTCAACAAGGGCTGCCTTGCGGTATTACCCTGAAACTGAATAATCTGGTCGATAAAGGTCTGGTCGATCGTCTGTATGCGGCCTCCAGTTCCGGCGTGCCGGTGAATCTCCTGGTACGCGGGATGTGTTCGCTGATCCCCAATCTGGAAGGCATTAGCGACAATATTCGTGCTATTAGTATTGTCGATCGTTACCTTGAACATGATCGGGTTTATATTTTTGAAAACGGCGGCGATAAAAAAGTTTACCTTTCTTCCGCCGACTGGATGACACGCAATATTGATTATCGTATTGAAGTGGCTACACCGCTGCTCGATCCCCGACTGAAGCAACGGGTGCTGGACATCATCGAAATTCTGTTCAGCGATACAGTCAAAGCGCGTTATATCGATAAAGAACTCAGTAATCGCTACGTCCCCCGTGGTAACCGCCGCAAAGTACGGGCGCAATTGGCGATCTACGACTACATCAAATCACTCGAACAATCTGAATAACCCTATGCCAATACACGACAAATCCCCTCGTCCGCAGGAGTTTGCTGCGGTCGATCTTGGTTCAAACAGTTTCCACATGGTCATTGCCCGTGTGGTGGATGGCGCAATGCAGATTATTGGCCGCCTGAAACAACGGGTGCATCTGGCGGACGGTCTGGGGCCAGATAATATGTTGAGTGAAGAAGCGATGACGCGTGGCTTAAACTGCCTGTCGCTGTTTGCCGAACGCCTGCAAGGTTTTTCTCCTTCCAGCGTCTGTATTGTCGGAACCCATACGCTACGTCAGGCGCTGAATGCCACTGACTTTCTGAAGCGAGCAGAAAAGGTTATTCCCTACCCGATTGAAATTATTTCCGGCAACGAAGAAGCGCGTCTGATTTTTATGGGCGTGGAGCATACCCAGCCGGAAAAGGGCCGCAAACTGGTTATTGATATTGGTGGCGGCTCAACAGAACTGGTGATTGGTGAAAATTTCGAACCGATTCTCGTGGAAAGTCGCCGGATGGGTTGCGTCAGCTTTGCCCAGCTTTATTTCCAGGGCGGCATCATCAATAAAGAGAATTTTCAGCGCGCACGCATGGCGGCAGCGCAAAAACTGGAAACCTTAACCTGGCAATTCCGTATCCAGGGCTGGAATGTGGCAATGGGCGCTTCCGGCACCATTAAAGCTGCTCATGAAGTGTTGATGGAAATGGGCGAGAAAGACGGGATAATTACCCCGGAACGTCTGGAAAAACTGGTAAAAGAAGTTTTACGGCACCGTAATTTCGCATCGCTGAGTTTACCGGGTCTTTCCGAAGAGAGGAAAACTGTCTTCGTTCCTGGACTGGCGATTTTATGCGGTGTGTTTGATGCCTTAGCCATCCGTGAACTGCGACTTTCTGACGGGGCGTTACGCGAAGGCGTGCTGTATGAAATGGAAGGACGTTTCCGCCATCAGGATGTGCGTAGCCGCACCGCCAGTAGTCTGGCTAACCAGTATCACATCGACAGTGAACAGGCCCGACGGGTGCTGGATACCACCATGCAGATGTACGAACAGTGGCGGGAACAGCAACCGAAACTGGCGCATCCACAGCTCGAAGCATTGCTGCGATGGGCCGCTATGCTGCATGAAGTCGGGTTGAATATCAACCATAGTGGTCTGCATCGACATTCTGCATATATTTTACAAAACAGTGACTTACCGGGATT
Source organism: Escherichia sp. MOD1-EC5495 (assembly GCF_002965965.1). Taxonomy (NCBI): domain Bacteria; kingdom Pseudomonadati; phylum Pseudomonadota; class Gammaproteobacteria; order Enterobacterales; family Enterobacteriaceae; genus Escherichia; species Escherichia sp. MOD1-EC5495. The sequence goes on along the minus strand of NZ_PTRI01000007.1, from coordinate 104,086 downwards.
TAATCAGGAGCAGCAGCTGATGATGGCGACACTGGTACGCTATCACCGTAAAGCGATTAAGCTCGACGATCTGCCGCGCTTTACCTTGTTTAAGAAGAAACAGTTCCTGCCACTGATTCAGCTATTGCGCCTTGGCGTATTGCTCAACAATCAACGTCAGGCGACTACCACGCCGCCAACATTAACGCTGATTACCGATGACAGCCACTGGACCTTGCGTTTTCCGCATGACTGGTTTAGCCAGAACGCGCTGGTATTGCTTGATCTGGAAAAGGAACAAGAATACTGGGAAGGCGTGGCTGGCTGGCGGTTAAAAATTGAAGAAGAAAACACGCCTGAAATTGCGGCTTAATATGAAATGAAAACGGGCCAACATGTTATGTTGGCCCAAATAAATTACGCGCTTTCCCGGACCGGTTCTCTTTCACCCAACATCGCCACTAACGGCTGCGGTTCACCAATCAAAAAGCCTTGCAGGTAATCAATACCCAAAGAGTGAACCGCCTGGCGAATCTCTTCATTTTCAACATATTCCGCAACCACTTGCATTTTCTTCATTCGCGCCAGATGACAAATTGATGCCACTATCTGGTAATCCAGACTATTCGAGACAATATTGCGTATGAAGCTGCCATCAATTTTTAATAAATTGGCATTCACATTTTTTAGCCGCGCATAACTGGCGTAGCCGGTGCCGAAATCATCAATTGCAATTTGGCATCCTAACTCCTGAAGATGCTGCAGCGTATTCTGTGCCTGCTTAACATTGGTCAGGGTATTACTCTCGGTTACCTCAAAGATAAGCTGCCACGCTTCTATTTGATATTTATTCAAAAATTTACTGACATCTAAAGGGAAACTCGCCTGACAAACGGAAGTGGGCGACAGGTTAATAGCAAATCGGCGAGCAGGCATTTTTTCTCTATTTTCTGCCATAAATTGCAGTGTATGCTCGATAACCCACATGTCGATGCTGGACGATAAGCCAAATTCATGCGCGACCGGTAAGAAATTGTCAGGATTGATGAGTTCGCCATTCTCTCCTTTCATGCGCAGCAGAATTTCATGATAAACATCACCGCGCACTCCTGTAATCGGCTGGGCCATCAGGCAAAAATCGTTATGCTCGAGCGCCTGTTGTAGCCGATTCATCATCGCCACCTTGTCTTTCAATTCACGTTGTAAATACATTGCCCCGCGACGCTGCATATTTTCCGGGGTATTGGTCACGATAGAAAGTTCGGCAACCGTATTTAGCTCTCCCAGCAGCAGATATATATGATTAACCGGTGAGCGGACATAGCAATAACTGACGCCAATCTGAGGCTGTAACGGCATTCCATCCCAAAAGAAACGAAACTGCTTCAGATGATTATCCAGCGTGGTAATGCGCTCCTGGTATGATTCTGTATTCAGTCGCAACGCAAGGTCGTTACCGGAAAGCTGATAAACAGCTTCGCCCGGTTCCAGCAACGGTGTCAGCCAGTGTGAAAGTTTTTGTTTATATTGAATGCGTAGCATGATGCCATAGTTCTTTACCAGCATTTCCATGCCAGGGATGCGTAAATAACATAGCGCGGACCATGGTGCATCACGCAATGCACGGTTCAGGGCGCGAATATTTGGCAGATGAACAACCGGATCCACATATGCAAGCCGCTGAATGCGTCTGACCACCGCTCGCTGACGGGTTGCCAGAACAGCCATGTAATTGACAATAAAAGAAAATACCAGATAACTGGAGGAAGTTATGGTCAGTTGCGTGGTATATCCAGGATAAAGGGGAATGTAGTTCTGATAGCTGTGAATGCTGATCATCAGCACTACCGCCCAGAGCAGCGATATAAACTTATAGCCATAGCGCATTGCTCCCCACATCATCAGCGGTAGCAATAACGATAACGTATAGTTGGTGCTAAAAATTGTGCTTTTTTCATTTAACGGCATACATAGCAACAACAACAACGCACCCAATGCAAGCAACCAGATCGCAAATTCTTTTTTGGTAACCTTTTTGTCAACCTGCTGTTTTAATTGCGAATAATAGCTACGTAAATAAAACGGATTCCGCACCACCCGAATGATGAAGTAGCACAATGGGACGCCGATAAGATTACCTACCAGCAAGGCCTGGTAATTGATTAATGTCCCGAGGTTAAAGGGCATAACCCCTACCAGATTGTCTCTGCTTGCCAGTAACCCTACAAACGCAGCAAACTGGAAAAGTACCAGGAACAACGTTGCCGGAAAAACAATCTGCCAGAAAATTCGCTGGGAAATTAAGCGGGTATCCCCATGTGCAACGTTGTTACGCCGGGGAGAAAAAACTCTGTAACCACCCCAACAAATAATGACAATGATAATAAAATTAGTCGTTAACGAAAGCGTTTCATACAGGCCAAGCTCCGCATACTTACGAACAAAAATGCCTAATGCTATACCCGGTAATGCTGCCCAGTTAAAAAACATCATCATGCTGATCATCAGAGCCAGGGGCAGATAAAAGAGAAAAACTTCACCGGAGGAAATATGCGCAAAAGTATTTATTTGTGCGAAAACGGGCAAGATTAAAGAAGGCAGGATCAGCGGAAGCCCCCACCATTTATCACGTATTTTTATATAAGTTGCATTCAGTTTCATAGATGCTCAACAGAATTCCCCACATCCTGAAAGGGGTGTATTCAGACAGGCATCCCACCTGAATTCGACGGATGATTATTCATCACTATAGAGAGTATCGATTCTAAGTGTCATATGAAAGTTCCAATTGATATATATCAAACAAAACAACCCTGATTAATGAATTATTACGTTTATCATGTTAAGCCATCATTATTACATCATTATTGTAAATAATTAAATTAACTTCCATAACATTGAAATATGTATCCACTGACGCTTTTTTACATAATGAAGAATTGACCATTTTGCCCAGGTGTGCCTTAATGTAAGTACCGTCCACAGAGTGGGACATACTTCAAGGAACCTTTTGTGAGTCAGGCAACCAGTATGCGAAAACGACACCGATTTAACAGTCGCATGACCCGTATCGTACTACTCATCAGCTTTATCTTCTTCTTTGGTCGCTTTATCTACTCGTCTGTTGGTGCCTGGCAGCATCATCAGAGCAAAAAAGAAGCGCAGCAATCCACACTCTCTATCGAATCCCCGGTACAACGTTAGCGGTTACCTTCTCCATTTTAACTTAGCAAGACGGCGCATTGCTGCCCGATGTTTTTGCTCTTTGTAGTTAACAAAGCGGCAGGCATTCTTTCACCTTAAATTTCACCCATTGTCCTGACTGACGTAGATCCTGCCTAAGAAGTAATACGCTCTAAATTAATACATATATTTAAATTATATTTCTTTAATAATTTATTTTCCGCATGAATTTTAATAAATTTAATCTATTAGTTTATACACAATACATTTACTTTCCTCTTTTGATGATCTTAAATATCTTATTTTTCGTAATGTGTATAACAAGGAATAGTGATGAAATTTAAAAAATGTCTTCTGCCTGTGGCAATTTTAGCGTCATTCACCCTGGCAGGATGCCAGTCAAATGCTGACGATCATGCCGCCGATGTTTATCAAACCGATCAACTGAATACAAAACAAGAAACCAAAACCGTTAATATTATTTCCATTCTTCCCGCCAAAGTTGCCGTAGACAACTCACAAAATAAACGGAACGCACAAGCCTTCGGCGCACTTATTGGGGCCGTCGCTGGCGGCGTTATCGGCCATAACGTCGGCTCCGGCAGTAACTCCGGAACGACGGCAGGTGCAGTTGGCGGCGGAGCCGTAGGTGCGGCGGCTGGTTCTATGGTGAATGATAAAACATTAGTGGAAGGTGTTTCTTTAACATACAAAGAAGGCACCAAAGTGTACACCTCCACCCAGGTGGGTAAAGAATGCCAGTTCACGACGGGTTTAGCCGTTGTTATTACCACTACGTATAACGAAACGCGTATTCAGCCAAATACAAAATGTCCTGAAAAAAGCTAATAATCAGGAGGATTCATGAAGAAGGTTTTACTTTGCGCCATCTTAGCCGCCTTAAGTAGTTCAACTTTCGCCTCTTCATTACAGGATCAACTCTCTGCTGTCGCAGAAGCGGAACAACAAGGTAAAAATGAAGAGCAAAGGCAGCATGACGAATGGGTAGCGGAGCGCAACAGGGAAATCCAGCAAGAGAAGCAACGGCGTGCAAATGCGCAGGCTGCAGCAAATAAAAGAGCGGCAGCAGCAGCAGCGGATAAAAAAGCTCGCCAGGATAAACGGGACGCCGAGGCCACTGCGGATAAAAAGCGCGATCAAAGTTATGAAGATGAGCTACGCAGCTTAGAGATTCAGAAGCAAAAACTGGCGCTGGCAAAAGAAGAAGCCCGCGTTAAGCGTGAGAACGAATTTATCGATCAGGAACTGAAGCACAAAGCCGCGCAAACCGATGTTGTGCAATCTGAAGCTGACGCTAACAGGAATATGACTGAAGGCGGCCGCGATTTGATGAAGAGTGTGGGTAAAGCAGAAGAGAATAAATCGGACAGTTGGTTTAATTAATTGATGTCAGTAACTTCAAGCCTATGATTTGTGAGGATTATGGGCTTTTTTATATTGCTTGACTTTAGTCAGCGATGTAAAAAAACCCTCTGTAGCAACAGAGGGTTTTGTTCATTCATAGTGCGGGTATCAAATCATTCCCACTCAATAGTCGCTGGCGGCTTGCCGCTGATGTCATACACCACGCGGGAAATGCCGTTCACTTCATTGATAATTCGATTGGAAACGCGGCCGAGGAAATCGTACGGCAGGTGCGCCCAGTGTGCGGTCATAAAGTCGATGGTTTCGACAGCACGCAGAGAAACAACCCAGTCATACTTACGACCATCGCCCATTACGCCAACGGAACGTACTGGCAGGAAGACGGTGAACGCCTGGCTGACTTTGTCGTACAGATCTGCTTTACGCAGCTCTTCAATGAAGATGGCATCCGCACGGCGCAGCAGGTCGCAGTACTCTTTCTTCACTTCGCCCAGCACGCGCACACCAAGACCCGGTCCCGGGAACGGATGGCGATACAGCATGTCATACGGCAGACCCAGCTCCAGACCAATCTTACGCACTTCGTCTTTGAACAGCTCTTTCAGCGGTTCAACCAGGCCCATCTTCATCTCTTTCGGCAGGCCACCCACGTTGTGGTGAGACTTGATAACGTGCGCTTTACCGGTCGCAGACGCGGCAGATTCAATAACGTCAGGATAGATAGTTCCCTGCGCCAGCCACTTCACATCTTCCAGTTTCAGTGCTTCTTCATCGAATACTTCAACGAAGACGCGACCGATGATTTTACGTTTTGCTTCCGGATCGTTTTCGCCAGCCAGTGCTGACAGGAAGCGGTCTTCTGCCGGAACGTGAACAATGTTCAGGCCGAAGCGATCGCCAAACATATCCAGAACCTGCTCTGCTTCGTTGAGACGCAGCAGGCCGTTGTCGACAAATACACAGGTCAGGTTTTTACCAATTGCACGGTGCAGAAGCATTGCGGTTACGGAAGAGTCCACACCACCAGAGAGGCCAAGGATCACTTTATCGTCGCCCACCTGTTCGCGGATGCGGGCTACCGCGTCGTCGATAATTTTCGCCGGAGTCCACAGGGCTTCACACTGGCAGATATCACGCACAAAACGCTCCAGCATACGCATACCCTGACGGGTGTGAGTCACTTCCGGGTGGAACTGCACACCGTAGAAGCGTTTTTCTTCGTTAGCCATAATGGCAAACGGGCAGCTTTCGGTGCTGGCTACGGTAACGAAATCTTGAGGAATTGCAGTTACCTTATCACCGTGGCTCATCCACACGTCAAGCAGCGGTTTGCCATCTGCGCTTAATGCATCTTCGATACCATGAATCAGCGCGCTATCAGTTTGTACTTCAACCTGCGCATAACCAAATTCACGTTCGTTAGAGGCTTCAACATGACCACCTAACTGCATCGCCATAGTCTGCATACCATAGCAAACACCGAATACCGGTACGCCTGCTTCAAAGACATACTGCGGCGCACGCGGGCTGTTTTCTTCGGTGGTACTTTCCGGGCCGCCGGAAAGAATAATGCCGCTTGGATTGAAGTCACGAATTTGTGCTTCTGTCACATCCCACGCCCACAGTTCGCAGTAAACACCCAGTTCACGCACGCGGCGCGCAACCAGTTGAGTGTACTGAGAACCGAAGTCCAGAATGAGGATGCGATGCTTATGAATGTTTTCCGTCATTGACGCTTATTCCGAGGCAAGTGAAACAGATAATATAAATCGCCCGACATGAAGTCGGGCGAAGAGAATCAGGAGCCCAGACGGTAGTTCGGGGACTCTTTAGTAATGGTCACGTCGTGAACGTGGCTTTCCTGGATGCCCGCACCGCTGATACGTACAAACTCCGCTTTAGTACGCAGTTCGTCGATAGTACCACAGCCGGTCAGACCCATACAGGAGCGCAGGCCGCCCATCTGCTGGTGGATGATCTCTTTCAGGCGGCCTTTGTACGCTACGCGACCTTCGATACCTTCCGGCACCAGTTTGTCAGCGGCGTTGTCGCTCTGGAAATAACGGTCAGAAGAACCTTTGGACATCGCGCCCAGAGAGCCCATCCCACGGTAAGATTTGTAAGAACGCCCCTGGTAGAGTTCAATTTCACCCGGAGATTCTTCAGTACCTGCCAGCATGGAACCTACCATCACCGCGCTTGCACCAGCAGCGATAGCTTTCGCAATATCGCCAGAGAAGCGAATACCACCGTCAGCGATAACCGGAATACCGGTGCCTTCCAGGGCTTCTACTGCGTCAGCAACGGCAGTGATCTGCGGAACACCTACACCAGTAACGATACGAGTCGTACAAATAGAGCCAGGGCCGATACCGACTTTAACTGCGCTGCAACCTGCTTCTGCCAGCGCGCGGGCACCAGCAGCCGTTGCTACGTTACCACCGATGATTTGCAGATCCGGATATTTAGCGCGAGTTTCACGGATACGCTGCAGAACGCCTTCAGAGTGACCGTGAGAGGAGTCGATCAGCAGAACGTCAACGCCTGCGGCAACCAGTGCATCAATACGCTCTTCGTTTCCAGCACCCGCGCCAACCGCTGCACCAACACGCAGACGACCTTGTTCGTCTTTACACGCGTTCGGTTTACGTTCCGCTTTCTGGAAGTCTTTCACGGTGATCATGCCGATCAGGTGGAATTCGTCATCAACCACCAGCGCCTTCTCAACGCGTTTTTCGTGCATTTTTGCCAGCACAACTTCGCGGGCTTCGCCTTCACGCACAGTCACCAGACGCTCTTTCGGCGTCATGTAAACGCTAACTGGCTGGTTCAGGTCGGTCACAAAACGCACGTCACGACCGGTGATGATGCCGACCAGTTCGTTTTCTTCGGTAACGACCGGGTAGCCCGCAAAGCCATTACGTTCAGTCAGTTCTTTCACTTCGCGCAGCGTCGTGGTTGGCAGAACCGTCTGTGGGTCAGTCACCACGCCAGATTCGTGTTTTTTCACACGGCGAACTTCTTCAGCCTGGCGTTCAATAGACATGTTTTTGTGGATAAAGCCGATACCGCCTTCCTGAGCCAGAGCAATAGCCAGGCGCGCTTCCGTTACGGTATCCATTGCTGCGGAGAGCATAGGGATATTCAGACGAATAGTTTTCGTCAGCTGGGTGCTGAGGTCAGCAGTATTCGGCAGAACGGTAGAGTGAGCAGGAACGAGGAGAACGTCGTCAAATGTGAGAGCTTCTTTAGCGATACGTAGCATGGGCAATATCTCGACCAGAGTGGTTAATAAATATTGCCGCGGCATTATACAGAGCGTAACCGATTGCATCTACCCCTTTTTGCAAAAAATGCTTGCTATCCCCAGAAGGCGGGTTACTATCGATTGAATAACCTGCTGATTTAGAATTTGATCTCGCTCACATGTTACCGTCTCAATCCCCTGCAATTTTTACCGTTAGCCGCCTGAATCAAACGGTTCGTCTGCTGCTTGAGCAGGAGATGGGACAAGTGTGGATCAGCGGTGAAATCTCGAACTTCACACAACCGGCCTCCGGTCACTGGTACTTTACGCTCAAAGACGATACCGCCCAGGTTCGCTGCGCGATGTTCCGCAACAGCAACCGCCGGGTTACCTTTCGCCCACAGCACGGGCAACAGGTTCTGGTTCGCGCCAACATTACGCTGTATGAGCCGCGCGGTGATTATCAGATTATCGTCGAGAGTATGCAGCCAGCCGGTGAAGGCTTGTTGCAACAGAAATACGAACAGCTAAAAGCGAAGTTGCAGGCAGAAGGTTTGTTCGATCAGCAACTAAAAAAACCGCTCCCCTCCCCCGCGCACTGTGTCGGTGTGATTACATCCAAAACCGGCGCGGCGCTGCACGATATTTTGCATGTGTTAAAACGTCGAGATCCTTCACTGCCGGTGATTATTTATCCTACTGCCGTTCAGGGCGATGATGCGCCGGGGCAAATCGTTCGCGCGATTGAACTGGCGAACCTGCGTAACGAGTGCGACGTCTTGATCGTCGGTCGCGGCGGCGGTTCGCTGGAAGATTTGTGGAGTTTTAACGATGAGCGTGTGGCGAGGGCGATTTTTGCCAGCCGAATTCCGATTGTCAGCGCCGTCGGTCATGAAACCGATGTGACGATTGCCGACTTTATTGCCGATCTGCGCGCACCAACGCCCTCTGCCGCCGCCGAAGTCGTGAGCCGCAATCAACAGGAGTTACTGCGCCAGGTGCAATCTGCCCGCCAGCGGCTGGAGATGGCGATGGATTATTATCTCGCCAACCGTACCCGGCGCTTTACGCAGATTCATCACCGTTTACAGCAGCAACATCCGCAGTTACGTCTGGCGCGGCAGCAAACCATGCTGGAGCGACTGCAAAAACGGATGAGCTTTGCGCTGGAAAACCGGTTGAAGCGGGCAGGTCAGCAACAGCAACGGCTTGAACAACGTCTGAATCAGCAAAATCCTCAACCACGCATTCATCGCGCGCAGACTCGCATTCAACAACTGGAATATCGCCTGGCGGAAACTCTGCGAGCACAGCTTAGTGCCACACGTGAACGCTTTGGTAATGCAGTGACACATCTGGAAGCCGTGAGTCCACTGTCCACGCTGGCGCGTGGCTATAGCGTCACCAGCGCCGCCGATGGGACAGTGCTGAAGCAAGTTAAGCAGGTAAAACCCGGTGATACATTGACCACGCGTTTGAATGATGGCGTGGTGGTCAGCGTGGTGAGCGACGTGACGAAAACACGCAAATCACGCAAAAAAGCGGTGAACTCGTAGGCCGGATAAGCTGCGCCTGCATCGCGTCCAGCAATATCACCATGCCAGCACCAGATGCAACCAGGCCATTATTGGAAACAGGTGGCAAAACCTGGTGTTTTACCCGCCTCAATACCACAATCCTGAGTACTATTTTGTTCAAACATGCCGCAATATAATACCCCGGCTCGATCGGTTGAAAAGTAAGGGAAGTTTTTAGGGGATGAGGGCCACCCTAACGAATTAAAGCTGTTAGATAACACCTCTAACTCGTTATATGTCGGCGCACTATCCATGCTACCGCACTGTTTCTTGATATCCCATTTTGACGAATCAACGACATGAGCAAGACCCCACGTTTCGTTATTGATATCAGGTGTCCCAGCTGCTTGTGCCCCAGAGGGTAATTCCGTCGACAGCAATGGTCGATGTAATGTTTTTCCATTCACCCCCACCGTATCCGCCATATGTCCCCAGAAATGAGCCGAGGAGACGTTCGGGCTGGTGATAACAGTGAAAATAGTGTCCATCGTCGCGTTGATGCTGGTGTTATCGGTCAGCGTCACCGTCAGCGGCGTTTTATATCTAGGCGTATTATCCTGTTTAATCATAAATGTCGCTGTACCGTCGGAACCGGTGGTTCCCTGGAGTGAATTACCACTATCAGTCATTATGACCGTCGCGCCAGTTGGCGGCTGAACGGTCAGATCATCCATTGCCGCCACATCGCCATATAAAGTCGCACCTGGGTTGCGCGGCGCTGCATCACCGCGTTTCAGGCTAAAGGCCACGTTTGACACTGGGTTCCCGGCGCTGTCTCTCACGGTGACAGTCACAGGCATAGATTCCCCTTTCTTCACTTTCGCAGCCTGAGTAGAAGAATCAAACGCTGGTGAGGTAAGTGTTACCACAGACACCGAAGCGTTAGGGTTCAGCAAGCAGGCCTGCAATGCGCGGCTTCTGTTCGCCGCCTCAGCCTGGCCATTATACAAATCGACAGTCGCGCATCTGTTGACTCCACTGGTATCACACGTTGAGTCCACTGCCCACCAGGCATACCCCGATGACTCCACCGGCCAGCCGGTATCAGCCATCAATGTTCCATTGGGATGACGGTTATACAGCGATATAAGTTGCTCGTTGGTCGGCCAGCGCGCGGCCTCACACGCCGCCGTGCCGCTACGTTCCCTTTCCTGAACAGTAGGCACAAGCCAACTTTCACTATTTAAATCCTTAACGTGAACGCCTGAGGTGTTCGTTAACTCAGCCTTTATTTTAGGCCGCACAAAAACGGTGCCATCTGCCGCCGTCACCGTTTCCCCCATATGCCCCCACATGTTGGCTACGCTAACGTCCGGGCTGGTGATAACCGTGAAAATCGCGTCCAGCGTGGCTGTTGGCATAGGGCTGAAGCCCAGTGCTTTTACGGTTATCGGCGTTCTAAGACCGGTCGTACTATCCTGGTGAAGATTCAGCGTCGCTTTACCCTGAGCATCAGTCTGAATAACCAGATAACTGGTATTACTACGACCATTCATGCTGGCGCTTTGTATGGTTTGTGCTGGGTTGAACGTATCAGCCACCAAATCATCCGTCGTTACCGTTTCGCTGAGCGATGTGCCCGCGCGATTGTAGCTGGCGGCACGCAAAATCCCTACCGACTCAAATGGTGCAGGCGAGCCATCCGCACGGGTCACAGTAATCGTCAACGGAAGCGGTGAGCCTTTATGTGCTTTCCCGGCCGGTAACGAACTATCCCAGTTTTCCTCCGCAGTGGTCAGGGTAATATTGCCCACCGACTCCACACTTTCCAGACAGGTCTGGAAGTTGAGATCTGCAGAATCCGACGCGACATGTCCAGTATTCCCCACCTTGAGGTTAATATACTGATAATTAGGATTAACAGCGCCTGAACTGGAGACAACGCTTCGTGACCAGAAGTACGGCTTTGGCGCTGTTGACTTGTCAAGCGGCCAGCCCTGTGCCGTTTCAATCGTTCCTGAAGGGTATGCCTCATATAACGATTGCAGATCGCCAATAGACGGCAGTTTATCTTTACAACCTCCCTGCATACCACTCAGCGCATTATTGATAGTCAGTCGCTGCCAATATTCATTGTTAACAATAAGCCCATTGGAAGAACCGACTTCATCTTTTAACTGTGGGCGATGGAAGACTTTGCCGTTTTTAGCCGTTAAGGTCTCCGGCATATGACCCCAGAAGTTAGCTTTTGGCGTATCCGGGCTGGTAACGATCGTGAAAATCGCGCTCAGCGTATTCGAGATAATGCCGTTACCGTCATCAATTTCTGCGGTGAGCGGGATACGCGTACCGTCTCCCTTATATATCTGGCGTAGAATAAAAGTGACCGTACCGTCACCACTGGTCATGCTGTAATATTTATTTCCGTCATCAAAATAACCGTTGGAATTATTGTAACTGTCTTGCACATAAATCAGCCGTGACTGATTGGTAATCTTGCCGTTGTTGGTCGCATTTGAGGTTCGAGCCACGGTGAAACCATGATTCAACGTAATCGGCACATAACCTTTCGGATTTCCCTGGGCGTCGCGAGTGGTCACCGTCATGGTGATTTGATCCCCGGTATTGCTGTAGTCTGTTCTGACTTTTACTGCATCAAGGTTGTCATACTTTGCCGTTTTATCAGACGTTAATTCGATGGTGCTCACCTTCGGATTTGCCGTTGCCTGGCAGGTCAGATACCCTAACTCCGTGGATGCCAGACTGTAGCTGGTCCCGTCGCTCAATTGTACGCTTTTATATTTGCGATCCTCGATACTGTCTTTTTCCGGTGTGCTGGAGTCGTAACCTTTTTTTAGCAAGACAGGCCAGCCATCTACCGCATGTCCACGCCATTCACTGGCGAGTGTGAGTAACGCGTCCTGAGTCGGAATATAATCCGCGCCACAGCCGCCATTACTGGCCTTCGTCGCCTGATCTTCGGTAAACAGAGCCCAGCTTTCGTTATCCTCTACATCAGACTTACGTTTGGCGGCAGGGCTATCGGTTAGTTCCGTAAACAGAATCGGCCGTTTAAATGTCAGTCCACCTGCGCTCAACGTTTCCGGCATGTGGCCCCACATATTCGCTTTATCGGTATCCGGACTGGTAACCACGGTGAAAATGGTATCCATTGCAGCCTTTTTTGTCGGATCGGAATAGAGCGCGGCGGTGAGCGCCGTTTTCGTGCCGTGGGTATCCGGACGCGTAATATTGAGAATTTTACTTCCGTCGCTACCGGTTAGTGCCACATATGCTGTCGCTGTATCGTTGAGCACCATCTCATCAGGCAGACCCGCATCAACCACCACCGATGAAACAATCCCATCACCGCTACCTGCCGTATGACGTTCACCAGAACGGGTATATCCATCGCCACGTTTCAGGGTAAATGGCATATCTGCCATCGGGTTACCGGCAACGTCTTTGACCGTCACCTTCACCTGTAACGTCTCGCCCTTTTTCAGCTTTGCCGCATTAAGCGAACTATTCCACTGCGCCTGATCCACCACTTCCAGTGTAATGATGCTTGCGGGAGGGTTAGCATCTTTCAGACAACTCATATAAATCGAGTCATCGGCAGCATTCTGTACGTTCCCGTTATTCAACCAGACGGAGGCAAGGTGCGGAACTTTATCCATCGGCGTACCGCTCCAGTATTGTTCACGCAAGGTGAGCCAGCCATGAACGGTTTGAATCGTATTGTTACTGTTGGCGTTGTACAGAGCGGTAAGCTGTGACTGGCGTGGCACTTTATTTTTCTCGCAACCGCCAGCCGCGATATTTTCGATATCAGACTGCGCCACACGCACCCAGGTTTCGTTATTTTCCACTAGTGAACGGTTTCCTGCGCTCACTTCAGAGAATAATTTCGGTCGCTTAAAAGTTATAGAATCCACAGTGATGGATTCGTCCATGTGACCCCACATTTGCGCACTGGCTACATCCGGGCTGGTGGGGGTAGTAAAAATCACGTTGTAGTTAACGGTATTGGGAACATAAGAGTTAGTCGGCGTGATATCCAGAGGAGTCCCCAGCCCAACGCCTTGCGGCTGCTCAATGTCCACCGTTGCTATACCTCGAGCGTCGGTTGTACCGGAATAGACAGTTGTGGGCTGAGAAGTACCGTAGAAAGTACCGTTCATCTCTATCGCGCCGCTGGTTGGATCATCAAACCCAGTAACCTGCCCTGGACGGTTATACCCCATGCCTTTGGTGATGGTGAAATTTGTAAACGGCACAGCCGCGTCATTTAATGCGTTATAGGTTCGCACTGTCATGACAATTTTTTCACCGACTTTAGCCTGCGCCCGGCTTCCAATAGCGACATCATGATCGGTCGTGACCGCCACCTGCGCGACCATTTCATTACCTGAACAGGAAAGGTAGTTTTGTTTAAAGCCAGAATAACTATCGACCAGCCCCGTTTTGAAACTGACCGATGAATGCGTCGCCTGCTCCACCGCGCTTAAGTAATCTTGTTTTGCCGTTGGCCAACCGTATTTTGTGCCTATAACATTAGCAGGATAAGCGTTGTACAGACTTTCCAGCGAACTCTGGCGCGGAATATGTCCCGTTCTACATTCCGCCTGCATAGAGCCATTTTGGTCAAACAGTGCCCAGTCTTCGTTATTTTCCCGCATAGAACCCAGTTCATGAGCAGTTTCATCCGCCAGCAGCGGGCGTTTAAAGACGCTACCAGATTCGATAATCCCGAGCATATGCCCCCACATTCTGGCCTTATCGCTGTCCGGACTGGTTACTACTGTGAAAATGACATCTTTCGCATCAGACGCAGTGAAGTCACTACGCATTCTCGCCGTAATATGGGTTTTAACGCCAGCGCCATCGGGCTGACTCAACCTCAATGAGGCCTGACCGTTAACATCTGTTATCCCTTCATAAGTATGCGCATCAACCTGGTGAAAATTGGCTCCTCCCGTTATTTGCACCGGATGCGCTTCCCATGCGTCGTCGGATTGATTCTTTCGGTTGATGCCATCATCCAGATGCAGCGAGAAATAGTAGTAAGCCAGCGGCTGACCATTATTTTTGTTATCGGTGATTGTCAGTCGCATAGAGGCATCTTCACCCACCTTAACCTTCATCGCCTGTACCGTGGAGTCATAGCTTGCAGGTGTGAGAATCAGTTTTGGTTCAACGTCCGGTGCCTCTTTATCCACACAGCTAACAATAAGTTTTGTATCGTCCGGTTTTTGCGCTTCGCTACGGTTAGACACATCTGCCGCATGATGCTGCCCGGTCATGCCCGCGAGGGATGACCAGTAATAATCTCCCTGCATCGGCCAGCCAGCGACTTCCTGAATTGATGTAGGAACCACCGTTGCCATCGCGCCAAACTGGCGCATACCTGGCAAAATATCGCAGTGATTATCTGCGCCACTCCAGGTGAAGGTTGACCAGGTTTCATTATGATCATCGACGCTGCTTGCTTCATTATCGACTTCAGCCGCCAGTTTCGGACGGCTGAAGGTATAATCCCGAGCCTTGAGCGTATCCGCCATATGACCCCACATGTTTGCCTGTGGTACGTCCGGGCTGGTGAGAACGCTAAAAATGACCGCCGTTTCGCTGGTTTGGCTAATGCCAGACAGGCTTACGACCAGCGGCGTTTTTACGCCTTGCCCGTTCGGTTGAGCCACCGTTACCGTCGCCGTACCATTTTCATCCGTCGTGCCGTGATATTCCGTTGCCGTGGTGGTAAGTTCCGTACTCCCCAGTTTTACCGGACCGATGTTATTCACCACGCCCTGACGGTTTTCTGCATCCCGACGTTTGATAATAAAAGGAATATTTCCTGCCAGATTGCCCTGACAGTCTTTCGTCGTCACCGTTAGCGTAATTGAACCATCCACGGTCGTTTTTGCCGCTTTCAGCGTATCGTCATATCCGTTAGCGGTAATGGTAACCAGATCACCCTGTGCAGCCGCGATGTTCAGCGTCACTTTATTATCAACCAACGGCACTGCCCCCTGATTAGGTACGCCCGTTAAGGTAAAGAGATAAAGTAAAGGTATCGTTTGTTGTTGGTCAATTCGCGGCCAGGCAACCAGAGAATGTCCAGCCAGATCCTGGGCACAAAATGACCTGTCTGGGCGCGGTTGTGGATCTAACGGCGTATCCGGCGTGGCGGCCTCAGCCCACACCAGAGAAACAGAAGGTGGATTTTGATTTTCCCAACGCAGCAGCGGTGGCGTGGAGAAAACGTCCCCTTCAGTATCCAGAGGGCTCTGTAAGATCATCTGCGTAGCCGTATCATCTACGCTAAATTCACTGGGTTTTGCAAAGGCCTGAACATCGTGAGGTTCTGTCGGTTCAAGCAGGGTGCTGCCCTGATAAACGGGTATACTGGCGCTCTCTGCCCCAGGCACAGTGCCATTGATTGCGTCGGTCGAGATACCCGTTTGTTGCCACTAGCCACCTTTTAACACTGCCGCTACCTGAAAAGAAAGGGAGAGCAGTAAAACCGCCGTTATCGCTTTTATCAGTTTCAAAGCCCCGCCCATAATTGAAACCTGCCCGTTTAAAGTTACTTTTTCACCTCAACCCACTTTGCTTAACGCAGGTTAAGCAAAGTGCGCGGAAAAGCACCATTCCCCTGGGGAATGGTGCCGGTGACGATTATTTTCTCTGGTAGTCGATGGACAAACCGTAGCCCTGAACACCATCTGCGCCAATTGTGAGGCCGCCTTCGCTGTAGTCGAACGCAGTCTTCGCTTCGGCATTGGTAACCGGGATAACCAGGTCGCTGTTGTTGTAGCTCGGGTTGACAATCCCCCCCGCCGTCCGCAACTGCAGACTGGTGCCGGTAAAGCGCCAGCGGTAGTTGTACTGGCTGGTAACCTCTTCACCCGTATCGTAGGAACCGTTGCTGTTTTTATCTTTCCACAGCATGACCTGATAGGTGGTATTCGTTTTAAGTTTGGTATCTTTACCCAGCAGGTTGGTATTGATATCCTTCTCGTGAATGACAACTTTAACTGCGTCATCAAATACTGGCCCTTCAGGAATATCATCGCTGTCAGAACCACCGCCTGCATTAGTAGAGAGATCCAACAGCACCAGTTGTTCTGCGACGTTAGGGTCGCCGGTTGTCGTGGTTGGGGTAATTTTCAAACCGATATAGCGGTCAGCATCTGCTGCGGCAATGGTGTAAGTATCACTGCCAGCAGTACCGATCTCCTTCGGATCGCCCCCCGCCTGGTCACTAAAGCTCATCCATTGCAGCGTCGCTTTTGTCGCGGTGTTGTTGTCATCAAGATCGCCCTGGGTATCGCCAATGGCCCAGTTTGCCGTTAACTTATCGCCAACATGAAATTGCTTTTCGCCATCCGTAGATGCAGTACGACCACCGCGATCAACGGTTATGGACACATGAGATTTATCGGCGTCGGTGATTTCTGTCGCGCTACGGGTTATCCACGGCACTGTACCCTGAATCGTTCCGGTTGATTGCGTCTCTGATTGCCACTGGCCAGCTCTTAGATTGCCCTGCCCTTCTGCCATGGCGGCAGGTACTGCGCAGTACCCTGCCAGAGCCAGTGCCAGCGCGACTTTGGTCATCGGTCGCTTTAAATAATGTTTCATTCAACTCTCTCCTTGATTAATTTCCAGCGGCTGGCCGATCGGCCATTACGCCGATCTAGTGCTTGCTGTAAACCACACGTAATCCATATCCCTGCACGCCATCTTCTTTTTGAGCACCGAACTTCTGCACGGCCTCGTCGTTGGTGGCAGGGATGACAATATCTTCATTACTGGTATTCGATTGCGCACCGGTGTAGCCATTAACGCTGTGCCCGGTAAATTCCCACTGGTAGTCGTATTGCGCCATCTCTTCTTCCGTCAGTTTTTCCGACTGCTGGAAAACACCATCTTTATTGGCGTCACGCCATAAGACAAAACGGTAGGCGTTATCCACAGGTAAATGCTCTTTCTCATTGTCGATAAGATTGACGGGGTTAGTCGCAGATATACGGTAGATAAACGCATTAACATCATTCCCCCCGGCACCAAGGAATGTCACATCCACATAGTTGCTGTCGTCATACGGAGCAGCTTTTGCTTTCCAACGGAAAGTGCCGGGTAACGTACTGGAGAGTGTGACGGTTCCTTTCTCTTTATCTTGCTTCGCGATAAAGACACAGGGGTTATCGGTTGAGCAGGGCTTATTGGCGAGCGTGACTTTTTTGTCTTGTGCATCATAAAGTTGTGGACTCAGACCATTGTCTGGAAGCGGATCACCGTTACGATCCGTGTCATCACCAAAACTGTCAGTGATATCAAGATCCATCACCACGCCATCGACACCATCAGCCTGGGCGCTGGCTTCATGGCTGTGATTGTTTTCTTCAGGCACGTTAGCAATGTTATTGACGATCAGCTCAATTTTACGATCCTGCTGTACGGTGATTTCTACCACACCGGAGTTTTGCCGATGACCCTTTTCATCTTCCAGCGCCAGACGCACTCGCCAGGTGTTGAGCTTTTCTTGTTCGGCTTGATCAGAGCTGTATTGCCAGGCAGGCAACACCAGATTCCAGTGATTATTGTTACCCTCGGTGATGGTGTTGGCTTTCACCACAGGCATCACTAGCGTGCGGGCGGCATTGTTTTTCGCCTGCCAGGAGGCGGCGACAATTTTATAGTGATGGTTGATCAGCGCATTAATGGTCCACTTACATTTTTCCAGTCCCACCGCAGCTTCCGGGGTGTCCTTGATAACACATTCCGGATGTTCGTTAGTGGAATCAGCCTTTAGCCAGAGCGTAACGTCGAGAGGGTCTTTTTCTTTATATTCCAGAACAATAAAATTATTTCGCTCAACAAAGTCATGTCGGCTACCCATCAGCGAGTGGGCTGCTTTGACATTATCGCTATTCAGTTGATCTTTAAGTGGTACACCGAACTGATAGTTAACGGTAGCGTTAATACTAAGATCACGGTTATCTCCAGTGCCTGCTTTATATTCCGTCCCGACTGTCAATAACGGAACTGGTTGATAGTTAACTCCAAGCGTCACCGCATACGGATCTTTCTCTAAATTATCAGTGCCGAACAGCGCAACTTCGTCACCATAATATTGCTCGAAAACAACTTTGCCCCCCAACTGTGGATAAGAAGGTAGCCAGGCTTTCGCACGAACATCCCAACCACGCGCAGGTCGTTCTAAATAGAAGTCGAAATCTTTTGAGTCTTTCCAGTCAGAAAGTGGATGGTAATAGTTACCAGAAAGTTTTAAATAATCCGTCCAGGCTTCAGTCCCTAACCCTAAACGGCGATGTCCGCGAGTGAAATCATAATCGTAAAATATATTTCCACCCAGAAGCCATTTATCAAAATTATGCCTCACCCCAAAACCTATATTACCTATCGTGCGTTCTTCTTTACGTTGGGCTGATAACTGGCTGAAATAAACACTTTTTTGATTGTCATATAAAGGAACAAAATAGTCGATTGAACTACCGTCCAGGTCGCCATCCTGGCCGATAGAAAGATTTGAGCGGACTTTACCGTATGGAGAAAGCGCGCCTTCAATATAAGACTGCGCAGATGAGGTAATTTGCCCTTGCAGATAGCTTCTGGCCTGGGATTCCAAAGCTTCTGGGGTCAGGTTCTCAAACCCCTGCCGGGCGGATTCGGCGACGTAGTTGGCACCACGCTCTTTGAAGGATTTACCTTTATTATTTTGTTCTTCTTGTAAGGCTGCTTCGCTTCCCAAATCCGGTAATGAAGAGTCACTTTGCTTAACCTTTATCTCTGGTGTCGCATAAGCAGCACCAGAGATAAAAATTAGCATAAAATAGCGTATCCATCGCAACATGCCTTTTCCCTGTAACTATTTTATAATCTGAAATTAGCTTCGGCATTGTATTCCAGATAGTTCAAAGATTGCACACCAGAAATGCTAAATATATTCTTAAAGTTATAATAATGGGAGTTTGTTCACTCTAATTACGTGTTAAAGTAATAGAAAATAGCTCATAAAATTTATACCGGGAATATATAAAAGAAAAATATATATTCCCGTGATATTAAGCAGTGGTAAATTCAACGCGTTTTTTAGAAATTAAACCGTGTCCATTCTGGCAGAAATAATCCACCGCGCCACAGGCTTTTAATACCTGTAACGGCTGATGACAGTCAGGGCAAAGCGCCTGAACAGTGAAATCTTTATCGCAAGTTGTGCAGTGAGCCGTCTCGCCATTGCGTTCGAGAGGGCTTTGGCAGACTGGGCAGTTGAGTTCCATATTTCTTCCTCGCGATTGGTTGGGTTTCCCTTCCTGGATGGCAAGAGAAACCCAATAAGTAATTACTTACTTTTCTTAATGTGCTTCATCAGACGCTTACGTTTACGCATCTGGGTCGGCGTTAGAGTGTTACGCTTGTTCGCATACGGGTTTTCCCCTTCCTTGAACTGAATACGAATCGGCGTACCCATCACGTCCAGAGATTTACGGAAGTAATTCATCAGGTAACGTTTGTACGAGTCAGGCAGGTCTTTCACCTGGTTGCCGTGAATCACCACAATCGGCGGGTTATAACCACCAGCGTGGGCATATTTCAGCTTCACACGACGCCCGCGAACCAGTGGCGGCTGGTGATCTTCAACAGCCATGGTCATGATACGCGTCAGCATAGATGTCCCCACACGACGGGTAGAGCTGTCATATGCTTCACGTACTGATTCAAACAGGTTACCAACACCGCTACCGTGCAATGCAGAGATAAAATGCACACGAGCGAAGTCGATAAAGCCCAGACGGAAGTCCAGCGTCTCTTTCACCTGCTCTTTCACTTCCTGGCTCAGGCCGTCCCATTTGTTCACCACAATCACAAGTGAGCGCCCACTATTGAGAATAAAGCCAAGCAGGGAGAGATCCTGATCAGAAATACCTTCGCGTGCGTCAATTACCAACATCACAACGTTGGCATCTTCAATCGCCTGCAATGTTTTGATTACCGAGAACTTCTCTACCGCATCGGTAATTTTTCCGCGTTTACGCACGCCCGCAGTATCAATGAGCACATACTCACGTCCGTCACGTTCCATCGGAATGTAGATACTGTCACGCGTCGTGCCTGGCATGTCGTAAACCACGACGCGCTCTTCACCCAGGATACGGTTAGTGAGTGTAGACTTACCGACGTTTGGACGACCAACAATCGCCAGTTTGATCGGCAGACTTTGCGGATCAAAGTCGTCTTCCTCTTCTTCTTCGCCGTTCTCTTGCGCTTCAAATTGCGCCCAGTATTCAGCGTCTTCGTCGACTTCTTCTTGCGGCGCGATATCTTCCATCCACGGCAGCAGCACGTGCTCCAGCAGACTTAATACGCCACGACCATGCGAAGCGGCAATTGGGTAAATTTCACCTAAACCAAGTGAATAAAAATCAACGATTGCTTGATCCGGGTCCAGTCCATCGGTTTTGTTCGCCACCAGGAAGGTTGGCTTTTCGCGGGAACGCAGATGTTTGGCAATGGCTTCATCCGCAGGCATCAGACCCGCGCGCGCATCCACCATAAACAGCACCACATCCGCCTCTTCAATCGCCAGCAGCGACTGTTCCGCCATGCGAGTTTCTACACCGTCTTCTGTACCGTCAATCCCGCCGGTATCAATACAGATAAACTCGCGGCCTTCAATTTCCGCACGACCGTACTTACGGTCACGAGTCAGACCCGGGAAATCCGCAACCAGCGCATCTCGGGTGCGAGTTAGACGGTTAAATAACGTGGATTTTCCTACGTTAGGGCGCCCGACAAGCGCGACCACAGGTACCATGTTTAAAGCCTCATTTTTATAAATCATCAGACAACGCACGCTATTTTCGCGTCGTTGTTAAAAACAGGAAAACGGCTCCTGTCCAGGAGCCGTTTTCAAAGTGAACGACAGAGACGATTAACGTGTAATGGAGTACACGGTTCCGTCTTTTGCCTGGATCAGCAGTTTGCCATCAGCGGCAACCGGGTCAGTCTGGAAACCGGAGCTATCAACTTTTTGTTGGGCAACGAAACGTCCATCTTCCACATTAATCCAGTGCAGATAACCTTCGCTATCACCCACCACCAGGTTGCCATTATACAGCACCGGAGAAGTCAGCAGGCGGTGCAGCAGATCGCTTTGTGTCCACAGCGTCACGCCACCATCGATGGTCAACGCCATTACCCGGTCATTTTGATCAACCAGATAGATACGGTTACCGTCGACAATGAAATCATTCACCGAACCCAGTTCGCGTTTCCACATAATCTGACCACTGCGCAAATCAAGCGCCGTCAGGTTACCATTATAGGCCAGCGCGAAAACAACACCGTTCACAACCACTGGCGTAGTATCAACATCGCTCAGACGGTCAATTTCGGTTGAACCGGTCGCCTGGGAGATACGCTGCTGCCAAATCATCTGTCCCTGCTGCATCAACACAGCACTGACGCGACCATTATCGCCACCGACGACTGCCGCACCAAATGCAGTTGCTGGCGCAGACTCACCACGCAGAGAAAGCGAAGGCATATCAAGGTTAACAGTCCATTTAACAGCGCCGTCAGCTTCGTTCAGCGCCTGCAGCTGACCGTTGCTGGTGTGAATTAACACCAGACCGTCGCTGACCACCGGGCGAGAAAGTGCTTCACCCGCTACTTTGGTTTGCCATGCCACAGTGCCATCGCTGGTGTTCAGCGCGTAAACCTGCGCTTTTTCGCTGCCAATATAGACATGACCACCTGCGACGGTCACACCGCCAGAAAGTAATGCCGGCTCTTTAGATAACCAGCCATCTTTCTCAGCCAGGCTGACAGACCAGATTTCTTTACCATCATCCGCATTCATCGCCTTTACCAAACCAGCGCGATCGGCTGCATAGACAACGTTATCCGCCAGTGCCGGATGAAGATTAGAGTAGAAGTTACCAATGCCGCTACCAACGGAAGTGCTCCACGCCGTGGTCGGCGTAAACTGGTTTTCAACGGTCGGCAATGAGGACATCTTGACCACATCTTCTTCACTGTTAAACAGCGAACAGCCGCTTAAAAGGGTAACGGAAAGCACTCCTGGCAGCAGTAATTTACGCAATTGCATCGGGTCCCTCTCAGATGGACAAATTATTAATTTTCATCTGCATCATTTCGCTCAGTGCCGGGGTCACATCGCTTTTCACGCCTGCTTCCCATGCACTACGCGCACCTTGCTTATCACCTTTGCTCAGTAATGCTTCACCACGCAAGTCGGCAACAATGGCAGCCCACCCTTCACCTTTTATGGTATCAAGGGTTTTCAGCGCAGCATCAGTCTGCTTGAGCTGCACCTGAACTCGGGCAAGACGCAGATTTATCACGGCTTTGAGATTTTCATCGCTCGTGTCCGCCAACCCTTGTTGCAATTGAGCGGCGGCTTTCTCTAGTTCATTTTTGTCAACAAATTGCTGCGCAAGTTCCAAAGAAGCCAGCGCGCCGTAAGTATTTTTATTTTCAGCAGCAAATTTTTCCGCCGCTGGGATGCTGTCCGGTTTGCCTTCGCTAACTGCGGTAACCGCATTTTGATAGGCAAGAGAAGCGGAGCGTGCGGACTCAACCTGATGGCTGTTCCAGTAGCGCCAGCCAATCAGTGCGCCAACGCCTAAAATCACCCCAACAGCCAGTGCTTTGCCATTTTCAGCAAAAAAGCGTTTAACCGCTTCAACCTGGTCGTTTTCGTTCTCGTAAATTTCCACGCTGTCCTTCTCCTTCCTTAACCCAGTAACGTGTGCAAATGCGCGGCTACGCTATCCTGCGCAACTGCCGTTTGCTCACCAGAGCGCAAATCCTTCACTACTGCCGTGCCATTAGCTACTTCAGACTCACCCAGCACCACAGCAACGCGGGCACCCCATTTATCAGCACGGGCAAACTGTTTCTTAAAGTTGCCGCCACCGTGGTTGGTCATCAGTTTCACGCCAGGTAATTCATCACGCAGACGCTCAGCTAATGCCATAGCCGCAGATTGTGTATCAGTACCCGAAGCCACCAGGTATATATCGACAACGGGATCGGCTTTAAATTCCGGGTTAACTGCCTGAACTAACAACACCAGACGTTCGAGACCCATCGCAAAACCGACTGCCGGTGTGGCGCGACCGCCCAGTTGTTCCACCAGACCGTCATAACGACCGCCCGCGCACACCGTGCCCTGGGAACCGAGGCTGTTAGTGACCCACTCAAAAACGGTACGATTGTAGTAATCCAGACCACGCACCAGACGCTGGTTTACGGTGTAGGCAATGCCTGCGCTCTCAAGCAGTTTGCACAGACCGGCAAAATGCTCGCGAGACTCTTCATCCAGATAATCGCCCAACGCCGGAGCGTCGTTGAGTAACGCCTGCACTTCCGGATTTTTGGAATCCAGCACGCGCAACGGGTTGGTGTACATACGACGTTTACAGTCTTCGTCCAGCTTTTCTTTATGCTGTTCAAGGAACGCAACCAGCGCATCGCGGTAATTGGCGCGAGCTTCCAGCGAACCAATAGAGTTCAGTTCGAGAGTAACGTGCTCAGAGATACCCAGCGCACGCCACCAGCGGGCGGTGAGCATAATCAGTTCGGCATCGATATCCGGGCCTTGCAGACCGAAAACTTCGCAGCCCAACTGATGGAACTGACGATAACGCCCTTTCTGCGGACGCTCGTGACGGAACATTGGCCCGATATACCACAGACGCTGTTCCTGATTGTACAGAAGACCATGCTCGATGCCGGCGCGTACACAGCCCGCCGTCCCTTCAGGACGCAGAGTCAGGCTGTCGCCATTACGATCCTCAAAGGTGTACATCTCTTTTTCAACCACGTCGGTGACTTCACCAATCGCACGTTTGAATAGCGGGGTCTGCTCTACAATCGGCAAGCGGATTTCACTGTAACCGTAGCTGCCGAGCACGTTTTTCAGTGTGCCTTCAATGCGCTGCCAGATGGCCGTTTCGCCAGGCAGGTAATCGTTCATGCCGCGAATGGCTTGAATGTTTTTTGCCACGTTTATTCTCTTTCTGAATATAAAAATGAACCCTCAACGCTTCCCTCAATATTTCGGGAGCCATGCGGGTTCAATCATACACGGGAAGCGAGGCGCTTCCCATCACGTTATTATTTTTCAACCTGCTGAACGTCAATTCGACGCGCTTCGTCCAGTTGGCTGGCTTTCGCACGAATGCGTGCTTCCAGCTGATCGATCATGTCGTTATTGTCCAGACGGTCTTTGCGCACGCCATCTTCATAGAGGCCGCTTTTCTTGTTGCCGCCCGTAACGCCAAGCGTAGAAACCAGCGCCTCGCCTGGGCCATTCACCACGCAGCCAATAATCGAAACGTCCATCGGGGTGATGATATCTTCCAGACGTTGCTCCAGCGCGTTAACCGTACCGATAACGTCAAACTCCTGACGTGAGCAGGTCGGGCAGGCGATGAAGTTGATGCCACGCGAACGAATACGCAGCGATTTCAAAATATCAAAACCGACTTTGATCTCTTCGACCGGATCAGCCGCCAGCGAGACGCGCAGCGTGTCGCCAATGCCTTCCGACAACAGCAGACCTAAACCAATGGCCGATTTCACCGCCCCGCTGCGTGCGCCACCGGCTTCGGTGATCCCCAGGTGCAACGGCTGATCGATCTGTTTTGCCAGCAGACGATAAGACTCAACCGCGAGGAAAACGTCAGATGCTTTCACACTGACCTTGAACTGATCAAAGTTCAGACGATCGAGATGATCAACATGGCGCATGGCAGATTCCAGCAACGCCTGCGGCGTCGGTTCGCCATACTTTTCTTGCAGATCTTTTTCCAGCGATCCAGCGTTAACACCAATACGAATCGGAATGTTTTTATCGCGCGCACAGTCAACCACCATGCGAATGCGTTCTTCATTACCAATATTGCCTGGGTTAATGCGCAGACAGTCAACGCCGTATTCCGCTACTTTCAGTGCAATGCGATAGTCGAAGTGGATGTCGGCCACCAGCGGTACGTTAACCTGCTGCTTGATGAGCTTGAACGCTTCTGCCGCGTCCATCGTAGGTACAGAGACGCGAACGATATCAGCGCCGACACGTTCCAGCGCCTTAATTTGATTGACCGTTGCTTCGACGTCTGTCGTACGCGTATTGGTCATGGACTGTACGGCGATGGGAGCACCATCACCAATCGGCACATTCCCAACGTAAATACGTGTTGATTTTCTACGTTGAATTGGAGCCTGGTTATGCATGAAAAATCTCCCGCGTTACCCGTCTGTTACTGCGCCGGTGATTGTTCGGCATTGAGGGTCAGACGCGCAACCTGGTTAGTTCTGATAAAACGACTCAGATCGACAGGTTTCCCTTGATACTGGATCTGTACTGCGGCTGGTGCACCAATTTTCAGTTTATACGGTGCCTGACCGCTTAAATTCAAATTACCGCCTTTACGCTGCATCCCACTGAACAGTTTTTTGCCGGTAGAATCGGTGACTTCCAGCCAGCAATCAGCAGTAAAGTTCATCACCAGCGCATTAGGATCAGCCGCTGGAGTGGTCACGCCAGCCTGATCGATTGGCAACGGCGCAGCGCCATCTGGCGTTGTTGTTGCAACCGGCGCCGCTGGTGTAGTAGTAGCCGCGATATCAACATTTGCCTGTGAAGGAGGAACAACCGCGTCCTGCTGCGGCGCTACAGCGGGTGCTGGCGTCGTCACGGCTGGTGTTTGCGTGTTCGTGGCGGTGGTATCTACAGCCGCAGGCGATGTAGTCGTCTGGGTTTCGGTAGCTGATGTATCTAACGGTACACTCTGACTCTGGTTATTATTCAGCTCCGCAGTGGATTGATCAGCCATGGTGCTAATTTCTTCCTGCTGGGCTTTGTGATCCTGCCACCACCAGGCACCGCTCAGGCCAATCACCACAAACAGCACCAGCCAGGTGAAAGTCATCAACCAGCCATCGCGTTTTTTGCGGCGTTTGCCGAGGGAAAAACTCTGCATTGGCGCAACTTTTGCGGCTCGCAGTGGAGCCTGCTTTTCCAGTCCCGGCAGCAGTTCTTCTTCCGGAATATGGACCAGACGCGCATAAGAGCGGATATACCCGCGCAAGAATGTTGAAGCAAGATCGGCGGGTGCCTTATCTTCTTCAATGTCGCGTACCGTGGAAACCTTCAAACAAAGTCGTTCGGCAACGGCTTGCTGGCTAAGTCCAAGTTGTTCACGGGCATTACGCAAGCGAGCGCCGGTGGTAAGTGCTTCATTTTGGTCGTGCGTGGCTTCAGTATTCATTCGCTGCAGGTACGTTTAAAAGAGAATTGGGATGCCGGTGAACCATCACGCCCACCCACACCGCGAAACATCCGTAAAGTTAACCTTTATCATACAGTATAAGACTGTCTGTGTGCTCGTGACAAAGCCCACATGAATCAAAGCTAACTTACTGTTGCATCGTTACATACTGCCTTAAAGTCAGCAAAAACGCACCGTTAATATTGATCAGACAATTGCAACTTAATGCTACATTCATAAAACATTACGCCACGGTACATAAAGTAACCGTGGCGTAATGGCTATCAGACCGTTTTAATATCGATGGCTTCACCCTGCATCCGTTTACGCAGAGTACGTTTAGTACGGTCAATGACATCGCCCGCCAGCTGACCACAGGCGGCGTCGATATCATCACCACGAGTTTTACGCACAATGGTGGTGAAACCGTAGCTCATCAGCACTTTTGAGAAGCGGTCGATACGGCTGTTCGAACTACGACCATACGGCGCGCCCGGGAACGGGTTCCATGGGATCAGGTTAATCTTACACGGCGTATCTTTCAGCAGCTCCGCCAGTTGGTGCGCGTGTTCAGTGCCATCGTTAACGTGGTCAAGCATCACGTATTCAATAGTGACTCGGCCCTGATTAGCATTGGATTTCTCCAGATAACGGCGCACTGCAGCAAGGAACGTTTCGATATTGTACTTTTTGTTGATTGGTACAATTTCATCACGAATTTCGTCGTTCGGCGCGTGCAGGGAAATTGCCAGCGCAACGTCAATCATATCGCCCAGTTTATCCAGCGCCGGAACCACACCGGAAGTGGAAAGCGTCACGCGACGTTTAGACAGACCAAAACCGAAATCATCGAGCATGATTTCCATCGCCGGAACGACATTGTTCAGGTTGAGCAGCGGTTCGCCCATGCCCATCATCACTACGTTAGTGATCGGACGCTGACCAGTGATTTTTGCTGCGCCGACGATTTTCGCCGCACGCCACACCTGACCGATGATTTCCGACACCCGCAGGTTACGGTTAAAACCCTGCTGGGCAGTGGAACAGAATTTACACTCCAGCGCACAACCAACCTGCGAGGAGACACAAAGCGTGGCGCGGTCGTCTTCCGGGATATACACCGTTTCGACACGCTGATCGCCAACAGCAATCGCCCATTTGATGGTGCCGTCGGATGAACGCTGTTCTTCAACCACTTCCGGTGCGCGGATTTCCGCCACCTCTTTCAGTTTGCCACGCAACACTTTGTTGATGTCGGTCATCTCATCAAAGTTGTCGCAGCAATAGTGATACATCCACTTCATCACCTGATCGGCGCGGAAGGGTTTTTCACCTAAATCTTTAAAAAACTCCCGCATCTGCTGACGGTTGAGATCCAGCAGGTTAATTTTTCCATCTTTCGTGGTGACGTTTTCAGGTGTGACTAATTGTTCAGACATATGCTATTCCGGCCTCGTTATTACACGTTATGGCCCCTGGAGGGTTGAAAAAAGAAACGCCCCGGTGAGCGGCTGCTCGTCCGGGGGCGCTGCATTGTACAAATTCTGGCGCACGGATGCCACGTTTGCACGCGGCATTTACGAAATTATTAACGGGTGCGCGGGCACACTTCGCCTTCACCGAAGAAGTAGGCGATTTCGCGAGCGGCAGATTCTACAGAATCGGAGCCATGAGTGCCGTTTTCAGTCAGGCTGTCAGCGTAGTCTGCGCGCAGAGTTCCCGCCAGAGCGTTCGCCGGGTTGGTCGCGCCCAGCAGATCGCGGTGACGCTGAACGGCATTTTCACCTTCCAGCACGGAAACGACGATCGGACCAGAGGTCATAAACTCAACCAGACCATCAAAGAACGGTTTCCCATCGTGTTCAGCATAAAAGCCACGAGCCTGCTCAACGGTCAGGTGCAGCATTTTGGTGCCGACAATTTTGAACCCTGCAGCTTCAAAGCGCGCAAAGATATTACCAATGACGTTTTTTGCTACCGCGTTCGGTTTGATGATGGAAAAAGTACGTTCAATAGCCATTTTTACCTCTGTAAATTATTCTGTTGTTGTCTGTACCAGCGTACGAGATGGCGCGGATTATAATGAGCAACAGAGCCGTTGACTATTGATGAAGGTAACATTTTTTTAAAATAAACCTAGTTTAAGCAACAAACATGGTGGAAACAGACTATTGCATAACAAATTTCACTGTCGCTACCTGCCCCACTTCATCCATTACCAGCAATTGATAATCACCTTTTTCCGTTAAATGCAGAGTCACACTACGCCCGCGTTCAGCTAACGGTTCGCCATTCAGAAACCACCAGCGTTCTCCGGCACCACCGTTGGATTGCACCGGCAAAGTCGCTTCCGCCGCACCAGGTAAACGCTTGATAATGGTGCCATCACGAACGCCAGTCAATTGCAGCGGGAGCTGAGCGTCGTGACCGTACGGTGGGCAAATTGTCGAGGCTGGTGGCAAGCGCACAGCGCGGCGTTCTGATGCAGGCAACCAGGGTTCCAGCGGTAGTGGCCAGACATTCATCATTGCTTGTCGCGCCTGTGGGCAATCGGCGGCGACGCGTTTGCCATTTTCATCCAGCCAGATGGGAAAACGGATGCCATTAATCCCTTCTTGCTCTGGCAGTAACAGGGTTGGCGGCTGGCTTCCATCCAATAACCAGGTTGCCAGACGACGGCGACAGTTACTGTCACCTTCTGGTAAAGACTGCCCGCCAGGCCAGCAGATAACGCCACGAGTGACTGAGTTCGGGCGCGGATCTTTCGGCAGATTTGCACTGCGCGACAACAAAATATTATTAACCTGATTCAACAACGGTACGGCGCTGGCAAAGCCAAACTGACCGACAACGGGCGTGCCGTCCGGTCTGCCAGTCCAGATGCCAATCACATAGCGAGCGTTTACACCTATCGCCCAGGCATCACGATAGCCGTAGCTGGTGCCCGTTTTCCACGCCAGGGGTACGACGCGCGGCAAGGCACCGTCCGGCAAGGGCTGCGCTTCATCAGCCATGATTCGGCGGATGATCCATGCGGCGCCCGGCGACATTAAGGGGCGTTCAAGCAGCGGATCGTCAGGCTGTAAGCGCAATTTTCCTGCCTTACCGTGGCGGGCAAAAGCGGTGTACGCTGCCGCCATATCCTCCAGTTTTGCGCCAGCACCGCCGAGAATGAGCGAAAGATTCGGCACAGCACCATTGGGCAGATACAACGGCAACCCAACATTGCGTAATTTTGCCGCAAACCGTTTCGGGCCATAGGCTTCCAGCACCTGCACAGCAGGTAAGTTCAGCGAGCGAACCAGCGCCTCGCTCATGCTGATCGGGCCATGAAAACCGCTGTCAAAGTTACCAGGCCGGTAATCACCGGTGCGTCGGGGAACGTCTTGCAACAACGATGCCGGATGGATCAATCCCTCATCCAGCGCCAGACCATAAACAAAGGGTTTGAGCACTGATCCTGGCGATCGGATCGCATTGACCATATCAACATGACCAAAGCGTGAATCATCGTTGAGATCGACCGATCCCACCCAGCCGCGAACACGCATATCGGTATGATCAATCACGATCATCGCGAGTGAACTGCGCGGTGGCAATCGTCCTTTCCAGTTTTGCGCCAGTTCTTCCAGACGCCGCTGAAGACCGGCATCCAGCGTAGTAACAATTTTGTCGCTTTTACTTTTACCGAGCATCATCCGTGAAAACAGCGGTGCCAGTTGCGGCATTTGTCGGGGTGCCAGCCAGATGGGTTCTTCCCTTGACTCTTTTACCTGCTCGCGGGACCACACACCTTGCACAGCCATCCGTTCGAGCACTTTATTACGCGCGGCCTCAGCACGCTCCGGCCAGCGATCCGGGCGCAGTCGGCTGGGCGCTTGCGGTAACACAGCCAGCATTGCTGCCTCGGAATAGCTTAAATTCGCGGGCGATTTTCCAAGATAAGCCCAGCTTGCCGCTCCAATCCCCTGCAACGTGCCACCAAACGGGGCGCGATTAAGATACAGGGTCAGAATGTCACGTTTAGACAGATGCCACTCCAGTTGCAACGCGCGCCAGAGCTGGCGAATTTTACCACCAAACGTTTTGGGGTGAGGATCAAGCAAACGAGCAACCTGCATGGTGAGCGTGCTGCCGCCGGAGATAACCCGACCAGAAGTTAGATCCTGCCAGGCGGCGCGCATCACCGAGAACGGGTTTACGCCCGGATGCTTCCAGAACCAGCGATCTTCGTAATTGATCAGTGCTTCAAGGTAACGCGGAGAAACATCTTCGATAGTCACTGGATAACGCCAGATACCGTCAGCATCGGCGAAGCGCCAGAGCGGCGTTCCATCCTGCGCCACGACCACACGTGCGGGATTGACTTCATGCAGCGGCAGAGGCCAGAGTTTATCTGCTCCCCACGCCGCCAGAATGATAATAAAGGGCGCGGCTGCCAGCGTTATCCAGCAACCGCGTTTACTTAACAGACGAAGCATTTACGGTCTGACAATCAGCAGATCTTCAGCCACGCCGGTCGCCCGCCATTGAGGAACATACATCGATTCCACCATCGGCTGCGGCACCTGATACGTTCCCGGCGTCACCGCCCGCGCCAGATATACCAGCGTAACCGGCTGGTATTCATCAACGGCAACCGCCGCCACAAAGCGATCGTCACGAAACTCAATGTGCTTAATGCTCGCCTGCTGCATTTGATTAAGCAGGTTTTGCACTTCGCTACCACTTTGCTCCAGACTGGCGCTGCCGTTCGCCAGGTTCTGGTTTTCCAGTTCCAGACCCGCTGGCAGCAAATCAACCACCAGCGCATCTGGCACGCTGTTACTGGCTTTTACCTGCAACCAGACCAGTACCAGATCGCCGCTACGTAAAGAGTCCAGCGATTTGCTCTTACCGTCAGTACCAAGAATATGACGCTCGATTTGCAGCACATTACTCGCAGGTAAAGGTGCGGATTGCGGATAACCGCTGGCATCCACACGCAGCCATAACGGCTGGGTGCCACTGTTAGTTACCTGCAAAGTTGCCAGTTGATCGCTATTCAGATTGCTGTTTTGCGCTTTCTCGCCAGTCAGCGGCTCGGCAGAGAAAGAGGTTTGCGCTTGCCATTTACCCGGTAAATCCTGAATCGAACGGGCAGCCAGGAACAACGCATTACTTTCCTGAGTTGATAGCCAGCGTTCACCAAACGCCTGCTGCGAAAGTGTATTCAGCAAGGTGTTCTGCTCATCTGGCAACAGTTTGTTCTCTTCCAGTAAGGAGAGCATCAACGCGTTGTCGCGCAGTGGGCTACCGTAATCGCCAAGCCATATCCGCTCATCATTATTACGCGGCGTTTTCAGCGCCAGCGCAATTGCGTCTACACTCCGCGTCGCATCACCCATGGTTTTCAGCGCAATGCCAAGTTGCAGTAGCGGTAAACCAGAAGCGGCATCTGCACGACGCTCCCAGATTTCACGCAGCGCACCCAGCGGTGCCTTTTGCTGACGAGCCAGCACCAGCGCAGCGTAAGACTGTACTGCGAATTTACTGGCTTTGAGATTATCGGCATACGGGATCGACATCATGCCCGGATCTTGTAAATAGCGCAGCAGACGCTCATTCCCCCGGTTAATGGCTTCTGTCGGCACGCTGTAACCCTGCTCACCTGCGCGAACCAGGAAATCCATCACATAAGCCGTCAGCCAGTACTCTTCGTCACTGTATTTATCCCATAGCGCAAAACCGCCATTATCGCGTTGCATTTGCAACAAACGGGAAATGCCAATATCGACTGCCGCACGGCGTTTATCATCACTGTCGCCTTTGATGCCCAACGCCTGTAGCTGGGCTGCATTGGTATAGAGCGACGGGAACAGACCGCTGGTGGTTTGCTCCAGACAGCCGTACGGATATGCTTTTAACTCTTTGATATAACGTGCGATGTTCAGCGGTGGCTTGCCGCTCAACAACAATTGCCCTTCCAGCGTAACAGGCGAGAAGTTTTGCAGTCCGCCCGCCGGTATCGCCCATGTTTCACCAGGCTGCAACACCGTACCATAATTGACGGTTTGCGCCGGGAATGCCGGACGGACGCCAATTTTCCACTGCTTATGCTGATCGGCAACGGTTTCTCCTGGCAAATTCAGGCCACTGATAGTCGCCTGAATTTCACCATCGCCATAACCCGGCAATGCTCGCACCGGGATAAACAGCGTAGTACGCACGCCTGGCGCTAATTCAACAGGTGCGGGTGAATCGCTTACTAGTTCAACCAAACCGCTGGCGGTCAGGGCAACGTTCAGTTTTTGCGGTTTATCAGTAAGATTAGTGATATCCAGCGTCAGACGCGAAGTGTCGCCACTCGCCATAAAGCGCGGCATGTTCAGTTCGGCTATCACTGGTGCAGCAACAATCACTTTGCTTTCGTTGCTGCCGAAGTCATCTGCCGTCCAGGCTTGCGCCATGACGCGCAATTCACCGTTAAAATCGCTAATCGGCAGTGTAACCGTACCTTCGCCCTGTTCGTTGAGCGTTACCGGCTGTGCCTGTTGCGCGACAATATTGACGTGATTGACCGGCGGCTTACCACCACGTTTCAGTTCATCGCCATCGCCACCAAAACGCAGTGCTGCCAGGCGTCCCTGTCCTTCAATGACCTGACCGTAAATATCGTATATGTCTGCGCCATAGCGTTTCTGACCGAAGAACGCCTGCCACGGATCTGGCGTAACGTAATCAGTAATATTCAGCACACCGCTATCAACGGCAGACACCAGCACATTCACCTGTTTTGGCATATCACCATTTTTATTGCTGGCTTTGATTTTCACAGTTAATGGCTGATTGGGGCGCATTTTTGCCGGTGTTTCCAGCGCCAGATCGAGACGACGGTTTTCATCGCCAAGCGGCAAATGCAACACGCCAACCGCGCGTTTTGGCGTCGCAGAGCGAGATTTATCGCCAGGACGCACCACCAGCGTACTTAAATAGAGGTCGTGCCGATTCCAGGTTTTATCGACCGGAATCGTTAAATCCAGCCCTTGTGCCGGAACATCAATCTCTTGCCACCACAGCGGCCCTTCACTGGACTCGACCATCGCATAGCCTTTACCCGCCGTTGGCGCGGCAATGTGCAACTTAATGGTATCGCCAGGACGATAACTGGCTTTATCCAGTTTCATCGTGACGCGATCCGGACGTACCGCACCGCTACCGTCGCTGTTGTCCTGCCAGCTATAGCCAGCCCAGAAACGCACGCTACTAACCGCTTCATTCGGCGCTTTGACTTCCAGACGATAAGCGCCCCACTCTACCGGAAAACTTACCTTACCAGTTTCATCCGCTTGGAGATCCAGCGTTTGTTCATTTTCGATCAGATCTTTTTGATCAAACTGTGACTGCCAGCCTTCATCTTCTGACCAGTTCCAGTAGTAATCTCGACGTTCGCGAATCAGACGCACCTGCAAGCCCGAAACGGCTTTTTTCACGCCCTGCGCATCGCTATAAACGATGTCAAAAGCGGCGTTGCTGCCTTCATTAACAATGGGTTGTTTTACAGTCGTGTCAGTACGGTAATCGTAAACCGATTTCAAGGCGAACTGCGGGCGGATCCCCGGGAGCGCATCGGCAGGCCATATAGCCTGTTCAGCACGGCGCGTCACCGGGCGACCGCCAGATTCCAGCAAACTGCCCTGGAGAATAACCTGCAATGGGGAATGCGTTTCCTTCCACTGGCTTTCTGTAGAAACTTCGCCGCGCCCTTTATCATCCAGCGTCAACTGAACTTCATCCAGCGTGCGGGAAAGGTTTTCGGCAGCTATATCGCCAAATTCGAAACCAGGTAATGCAGAAACCGCTTCACGCAGAGGGCGCAGGAAAAGCTGCCCCTGCAAAGTATTACCGTTAGCAGGCGCACCGTACAGGTAGTAACCCACCACGGAGAATTTCACCTCATCTTTCGGCGTTAACGGGATTTTCTCGCCGGTCAGGTTCAACGCCATGCGTTCTGGCATAAAATCTTCGACGTGGAAATCCCACATCCGATACTGGTTATCGCCAGTGTTAGCGCGAATATGCCACATGCCGGTTGCCGCACTGCTATCCAGTTGCCAGGTAAAGTGATAGAGGCCATTCTCCAGCTGACTAACGACACTACGCAGTACCTGCCCGTCAGGTTTAATCACGTCTAACTTGATGGGTTGATCGGGCAATGCTTTACCGTCTGCATCACGCAGTAAGCCGTTGAGGATTACGGTTTCACCCGGGCGATAAAGATCGCGCGGGCCAAACATAAAGAACTGTTTGCTATAACCCGGTGCACCAGCAATGTTAAATTCCGCTAAGTCCAGCGCGGGAAGTTTTAAATCGAGCAGCGTTGTCTGACCATCTTTACGTGCCAGCAGTAATGCCGCGTTTTTGTCGTTTTCCAGCTGTACATGACCCTGTGCATCACTGGTCGCCTGAGTCAGAGTCTGCCCTTTCTCATTTAATAACGAGACTTCAATTCCTTGCTGAGCCGCACCGTTTTCCAGGCTTTGGGTAAAGATATCCAGACGATTGTGATAACGGTGAGCCGATACGCCGATATCACTTAATGTAAACAGAGTCGCGGGATTACTGTAATCGTAACGTCCGGCCTGATTCATCACAGCTAGATACACGCCCGCCTGCTGAAGCGGTTTGATATCACCCAGCGGCAGCAATAATTTTTCACGGGTATTACGCGCAGGATTGAGATCAAAACGTCCGGTGTAGACTAGATCCGCCATCTGCAGCAATTTGTCAGATTGCCAGTTCGCCAGCGAATTGCGGTATTCCCATTGGCTAATGAATGCTGGCAGAGATTCGGGTTTAACACGGAAGAAGTTAACATCGACATTGTTAACGTTGAGCGCCATTACCGGCAGTCCTTCAACGACTTTTCCAGGCAGCAGCGAACCACGGCTGGCAAAACCGACGCTGGGTTGAATATCGCGGGTGGTGATCGTCTTTTCGTAATCTTTACTGAAGGTTGCGTTATTGAGCGCCTTCATTTCCTGCCCAATAGTCACGATCAAATCACGTTTAGGTTCGAGGTGGCGTAAACGCAGCTCTTTAAGATTATCTGACAGCTCCCAGGCACCATCCACTTTACCGCTCTTTTTATCGACGACATGAACAACACGCGAGAAATCCTGATCCGGGTCGAGGGGGATGGAGAAAGTCAGCACCAGCGTGGCTGCACCATCGAGTTGGACCTCAGAGAGATCAAGCAATGTCAGTGTCTTACCGGCACTCTGTTGTGCCAGCTTTTGCCTCTCCGGCGCAGAGAGTTTTGCTGAACTCGCGTTTTCTGAAGATGTACCTTTAGCAGCTTCAGAAGGGGTATCTTTTTTCACCGCTGTTGGCGCGTTATCGTTGTTGTCGCACCCTGCCAGCGCCAGCATTAACATGCAGGCGGCTATGCGTAACTTTTTCATTTATCATCCCTGCCACAATGGCCCGTTAGCAACGTCGAATAATTATTATGCGTGAGAATTAGCGTTATGTAATTCAGTATCACGTCCACAGAATCTGAATTTTGGTGATAAATGTGGCTCAGGCAGCCAAATCAGCCTCTTTTGCTTGTCGCTTTTCACTAAACGTCCGACAATTTAGCCTACCCCGGCAAAAATGGAGATGCCTATGTCCACGACATGGTTTGTAGGAGCCGACTGGCTCGCCGAACATATTGATGATCCTGAAATTCAGATTATTGATGCCCGCATGGCACCGCCCGGACAGGAAGATCGTAACGTTGCCCAGGAGTATCTCAATGGGCATATCCCCGGCGCAGTATTTTTCGATATCGAAGCTCTTTCCGATCACACCTCCCCGCTTCCGCACATGCTGCCGCGCCCGGAAACGTTCGCCGTAGCGATGCGTGAACTGGGCGTTAATCAGGACAAACATCTGATTGTCTATGACGAAGGTAATCTTTTCTCAGCCCCGCGAGCATGGTGGATGCTGCGCACCTTTGGCGTGGAGAAAGTGTCGATTCTTGGCGGTGGACTGGCGGGCTGGCAGCGTGATGACCTACTGTTAGAAGAAGGCGAAGTGGAGCTGCCAGAAGGAGAGTTTAACACCGCCTTTAACCCGGAAGCCGTGGTGAAAGTAACCGATGTATTGCTGGCAAGCCATGAAAAAACGGCACAAATTATTGATGCCCGTCCGGCTGCGCGTTTTAACGCTGAAATTGATGAACCTCGCCCTGGTTTACGTCGCGGGCATATTCCTGGTGCGCTGAATGTTCCGTGGACAGAACTGGTGCGTGAAGGTGAACTGAAAACGACAGATGAACTCGATGCGATATTTTTTGGTTACGGTATCAGCTATGACAAACCGATCATTGTCAGCTGTGGCTCTGGTGTAACGGCCGCCGTTGTGTTGCTGGCACTTGCTACGCTGGATGTGCCAAACGTGAAACTGTACGACGGCGCATGGAGTGAATGGGGCGCGCGAGCAGATTTACCGGTTGAGCCAGTGAAATAAGCTTTTTACAGGCAACAAAAAACCGCCGAATTTGGCGGTTTTTTGTTGCTGGTCTGGTTCGCGGCCTTTCCAGCTGGTTGACTTGTGTTGCCGGAGCAACGCAGGCACCCCACAGTGTTGAAATATTCTCTTTTATGCCTGGCCATGTCAAGATAATAAATAGAGTAATTATTCAAACATGAGGGTATTATTCTTGACGGCCCTTTTCGCCGTCTCGCAAACGGGCGCTGGCTTTAGGAAAGGATGTTCCATGACCGTAAATGCAGGTACCCCACAGTGCTTGCTATCGCGGCAATATCGCCAGTGGTGCTGTCGTGATGCGGTCTTCGCATGGACCGCACAATGAAGATACGGTGCTTTTGTATCGTACTTATTGTTTCTGGTGCGCTGTTTTCCGAAGTAAATAATAACCGGAATCTCTCTGGTAATAATTTACTGGTGGCTCACAACCTTCAGAACAGCAAGTAAGCCCGAATGCCGCCCTTTTGGGCGGCATATTTTAGATTATCCGATTCTGTTTAAAATCACGCAGGAATCCACCCCAGCGACGTTCATAGAATGGCGCAATATGTTCGGTAATAAAGTGGCTAATTCCTTTTTCCCCTTTTTTCACCTGGCAAATATCAATAGGTTCATCGCCAGGTAATGTATCTGTCGCTACACTTCCCGCCGCCTGAATAATTTCTTCGATATCACCATCGGCTTCAATGCCAATAAGCAGATTAGGCAGTGCCTCTTCGCTCTCTTTAATTGAACAAATAAAAGCACGCTTCACCGGCTTAATAGTTTTAAATAAGGTAGTGAGTGAATCAATCATTTGTGCTGGCGGCTCTGCGACTTCCGATAATATCAGCGATTCGCCGCCTTCCAGTACTTCCTGACTGCTCAGCGGATTACCCTCTTCACCGATCAGCAAACTGATTTCACGCGGCATAAATTCTTTACCGGTAGGCAGTTTGGCATTGAGAAAGAGCGTTTCACCAAGGGTCATCTCAAACAGCGTGCGAACGGGCATTACGACAAATGCCTGTTCGCCGTCAACCGCCTGTTGAAGTGCTTCTAACGAGGTGAAAAAAGGAATGACGCTGGTGCCGTCTTCTTTTTCCCAATGTTGTAAATCAAGCGCGCTATCTTCAACCACAGCCTCGCCCTGCGCCGCTGTACCTGGCACCCAGACGGTGGATTCCAATAGAGTACGGAAAAAAGCCGGACGATGAGCCGGTTCGGTTGCTGCTTTTTCCAGCAGGTCTTCAAGTTCGTTTTTTGTTTCGGACATAAGAACCACAATTCATTCAACGTTCGGGGCGGAAGTGCCTGATGCGCTACGCTTATCAGGCCTACAAAGGAATCGCAATTTGTTGAATTTGCAATACTTTGTAGGCTGGATAAGGCGTTTACGCCGCATCCGGCATAAACGATTACGCCGTTAACAGATTAGCAATCGTGCGCACACCCAGTCCCGTTGCGCCCGCAGACCACTGTTCAACCGGCGCTTTACGGTAAGTCGCCGAACAATCTATATGCAACCAGCCTTGCTGATAGTTCTCAACAAAGTGCGACAGGAAGCCCGCCGCCGTGCTTGCACCTGCCGGATACGCCGCGCTACCGGTATTATTGAGTTCAGCAAAGTTTGACGGCAACTGGCTGCGGTGGAACTCTGCCAGCGGCAGACGCCAGAATGGTTCGTTCTCCTGCGCGGCACTCGCCAGCAAACGCCCTGCCAGCGCATCGTCAAAACTAAACAGCGCGTGATAATCATTACCCAGCGCGGTTTTCGCCGCTCCGGTCAGGGTCGCGGCATCAATAATCAGTTCTGGTTTCTGCGCACTGGCGTCAATCAGGCCATCTGCCAGCACCAGGCGCCCTTCCGCATCGGTGTTCATCACTTCGACTTTTTTACCGTTGCGATAGGTGATGATATCGCCCAGCTTGAACGCGTTGCCGCTGATCAGGTTATCCGCACAGCAGAGGAACAGCTTCACGCGCTTGTTCAGACCGCGAGTGATGGCAAATGCCAGCGCCCCAGTAACCGTTGCCGCACCGCCCATATCGGACTTCATTGAATCCATAAACGCGGTCTGTTTGATGCTGTAGCCGCC
The DNA here is from genome assembly GCF_002965965.1 of Escherichia sp. MOD1-EC5495. Taxonomy (NCBI): domain Bacteria; kingdom Pseudomonadati; phylum Pseudomonadota; class Gammaproteobacteria; order Enterobacterales; family Enterobacteriaceae; genus Escherichia; species Escherichia sp. MOD1-EC5495. The sequence continues at coordinate 64,851 of NZ_PTRI01000007.1, read as the reverse complement.
GGAATCAAAGGTGATGCCTTTGCCTACCAGGCACGCGTACACCGGCGCTTCTTTATCGCCAGTTGGGTTGTAATCCAGCGACAGCAATACTGGAGAACGTTCTGAACCGCGCCCGACGGTGTGCAGCCCCATATAACCTTGCTCACGCAGGTCTTCGCCTTTGGTGATCCGGTAAGTCACACGATCGCCCGCGACGTTACTGATCAGATCAACAGCACGCTGTGCCAGTTGCGATGGCCCCAGTTCTTCCGCCGGCGCGTTGATGGTGTCACGCACCCAGTCGATGATCATCAGGCGGTTATCCAGCTCCTGGCGTTGAGCATCGTCCAGATCCGGCCACCCCACTTTACGCGTGCCTTTCGGGGCTTTGTAACCTTGCCAGAATGCCCAGCAACGATCCGCATCCCAGCCTTCACCGCTTAACTGAACATGTTTGATACCCAGACCGTCAATCTTGCGCGCCGCACGCTGGATCAGCCCCAGATCGTCCGCCCCGTTCAAATGCAGGGTAATGCCATCATTATTAATGCTGTAAGTCGCTTTTTCTCCCCAGCGCGCGTCGGCAGGCTGGGTCGAGAGGGTAATTTTCATCGCTTCTGTCATTTTAGTTATCCTTATTTGTTTAACAGCAAAACGGGCCACCCCCAGGCAGCCCGTTTATTCACTCAGCTTCGTCCAGCCAGACTAACAAAATCGCTTCGAGGATTTTCTCGTTAGATGCCTGCGGGTCGTCGTCGAAATCTTCCAGATCGCAAATCCACTGATGCATATCGGTGAATCGAACCGTTTTCGGGTCGAGATCGGGATACGCATCGTACAGTGCTTCGCCAATTTCGCGGCTATCGGTCCACTTAAGTCCCATACTAACCTCTGTTAATGCTCACGCGCATGGTTGATAGTGTAACGCGGAATTTCGACCACTAAATCTTCGTCAGTGACGCGCGCCTGGCAGCTTAAACGGCTTTCCGGCTCCAGCCCCCAGGCTTTGTCCAGCATGTCGTCTTCTTGCTCAGAACTTTCCGGCAGCGAGTCAAAACCTTCACGCACGATGCAGTGGCAGGTGGTGCAAGCACATGATTTTTCACAGGCGTGTTCAATCTCGATACCGTTACGCAACGCAGCATCAAGAATGGTTTCACCGCTATTAGCTTCCAGAACAGCGCCATCAGGGCAGAGATCCTGATGAGGCAAAATAACAATCTTTGGCATATTAAACCTCGTCCACGGAATGGCCTTTCAGCGCACGACGAACCGACTGGTCCATGCGGCGAGCGGCGAAATCCTGGGTTTGTTTGTCTACGTTTTTAATCGCTTGTTCGATGGCATCAACGTCATCGCCCTGCGCCACTTCACTCAGATGAGCGGCAGCATCGTCAATGACCTGACGCTCTGCGGCGCTTAACAGCGCGGCATCAGCAGCCAGCGCACCGTGCAGACTTTCCAGTACGCGTGCCGCTTCGACTTTTTGTTCTGCCAGCATACGGGCTTTTACGTCCTGCTCGGCATAGCTCATTGAGTCTTTGATCATTGAGGCGATTTCGCTGTCAGTCAGACCATAAGACGGTTTGACCTGAATAGACGCCTCAACGCCGGTCGATTTTTCCATCGCCGTCACGCTCAAAAGACCGTCGGCATCGACCTGGAACGTTACGCGAATATGCGCGCCGCCAGCCGGTAACGCCGGGATACCACGCAGCGCAAAACGCGCCAGCGAACGGCAGTCCTGCACCAGTTCACGCTCACCCTGCATAACATGGATAGACATCGCTGTCTGGCCATCTTTGAAAGTGGTGAAATCCTGGGCACGAGCCACCGGAATCGTGGTATTACGCGGGATCACTTTCTCCACCAGGCCGCCCATGGTTTCGAGGCCCAGCGACAGCGGGATCACATCAAGCAGCAGCATTTCGCTGTCCGGCTTGTTACCCACCAGAATATCCGCCTGAATCGCTGCGCCAATAGCGACGACTTTATCCGGGTCGATGGAAGTCAGCGGTGGACGACCGAAAAACTCGCCCACTCGTTCACGCACCAGCGGCACGCGAGTAGAACCGCCAACCATCACCACTTCCAGTACTTCATCAGCCTCTACGCCCGCGTCTTTCAACGCACGACGACAGGCCAATAAGGTACGTTTTACCAGCGGTGCGATCAGTTCGTTGAATTGTTCACGGCTGATTTCGCCCTGCCAGCCCGCGACGTTAACGGTCACAGAGTCCGCATCGCTCAGCGCGATTTTGGCTGCAATGGCGGCATCCAGCAGTTCACGCTGAACACGGTTATCGCTACGGTCAGGAATGCCCGCCTGCTCGCGAATGTAATCCGCCAGCAGATGGTCAAAGTCATCGCCGCCGAGCGCGGAATCACCGCCGGTCGCCAGCACTTCAAACACGCCGCGACTTAAGCGCAGAATGGATATATCAAAAGTCCCGCCGCCAAGGTCATAAACGGCGATCACACCTTCCTGACCGGAATCCAACCCGTAGGCGATAGCCGCAGCGGTCGGTTCGTTAAGCAGGCGCAGGACGTGCAGGCCAGCCAGGCGCGCGGCATCTTTGGTGCCCTGACGCTGGGCATCGTCAAAGTACGCCGGAACGGTGATAACCACACCATCCAGCTCGCCGGCCAGGGCTTCAGTTGCCCGGGCCGCCAGTGCTTTGAGGATGTCCGCAGAAACGCGCACCGGGTTCAACAGCCCCGCCGCCGTTTCAATCATTGGCAGGCCGTTTTCGCTGGCCTGGAATTGATAAGGCAGGTGCGGATAACGTTGCTGGATATCAGCCAGCGAGCGCCCCATCAGGCGTTTAACAGAACTAATGGTGTTGGCGGTATCAAGCGCAGCGTTAGTACGCGCGTCATAACCCACCGAATGCCCTTGCTGTTGATAGTGAACAACAGACGGCAGCAGGTGACGGCCTTCATGGTCGGCTAACGTTTCGGCCTGACCGCTGCGTACTGTCGCCACCAGCGAGTTGGTTGTGCCCAGGTCGATACCGGCCGCCAGACGACGCTGATGCGGCGCAGCACTCAAACCAGGTTCACTAATTTGTAATAAGGCCATGTTTAGCTTCCAGAAATTAAAAATCGAGCAGTTTTTCTTCGAGTTGTTCGGCACTGCTTCGCAGTTTATCGAGAAAACGCAGCTTACGCACGGTATCCGCCGCCGCGTCCCACGTCTCGTTGTCTAACTGTTCAACCATCAACTGATGGCGGGTATCAAACATCTTTTTCACACGTTTGATAAAGCTTTCCAGCCGCGCTTCATCTTTCGCCTGTTCGATCTCGTCCAGTTCTTCGCGCAGTTCCAGCTGTTCCATCAGGAACGCGGTATCACGCACAGTATGCTGCTCGCTGGCGAGATCAAAACCGTGCAACGAAAGCAGGTATTCTGCCCGCATCAATGGATGACGCAGCGTTTGCCATGCCTGGTTAATGGTTGCAGATTGCTGTACGGCGGCGAGTTGTTCCGCCTGGCTTCCGCTGGCGAATTTATCAGGATGATACTGACGTTGTAGATCCTGAAAACGCAGGCTCAGTGCCTGGGTATCGAGTTGATAACGAGCAGGCAAGCCAAAGAGGGTGAAGTAATCCATAACATTCTCAGGGCTGCGATCCGCCGCGATGGCGGCGAATCAGGTAAAACAAACCCCACGCGCAGGCGACCACGGTGGGGTTATCGGTATGCGCATCAGACGTGGAAGCTTTCGCCGCAACCACATTCATCTTTGACGTTCGGGTTGGTGAATTTAAACCCTTCGTTCAGGCCTTCTTTTACGAAGTCCAGTTGCGTACCGTCCAGAAATTGCAGGCTTTTTCCATCGACCACGACTTTCACGCCTTTGTCTTCAAACACGATGTCTTCCGGCGTCGGTTCGTCAACAAATTCCAGTACATAAGCCATACCTGAACACCCGGAGGTTCTCACGCCCAGACGCAGGCCAAACCCTTTACCACGGTTAGCCAGAAAGGTATTTACTCGCGCTGCTGCACTGTCGCTCAGTGTAATCGACATAACCAAACCTCAACTCTTATTTTGCTTCACGTTTGCTTTTATAGTCCGCAATGGCGGCTTTGATCGCGTCTTCTGCCAGAATAGAACAGTGAATTTTCACCGGCGGCAGTTCAAGTTCTTCAGCAATATCGGTGTTTTTGATCGCCTGTGCTTCGTCCAGAGATTTCCCTTTCACCCATTCGGTCACCAGGGAGCTGGAAGCGATAGCGGAACCGCAGCCGTAAGTTTTAAAACGCGCGTCTTCAATGATACCTTCATCGTTGACTTTAATCTGCAACTTCATCACGTCGCCACAGGCCGGTGCACCCACCATGCCGCTGCCCACGTTCTCGTCGTTGTTGTCGAAGGAACCCACGTTACGCGGATTCTCGTAATGGTCGATAACTTTTTCGCTGTAAGCCATTATAAATTCTCCTGATTCCGATACCGATTAATGATGAGCCCATTCGATGCTGTTCAGATCCACGCCCTGCTTGTACATTTCCCACAGCGGAGAAAGGTCACGCAGACGACCGATGGATTTACGAACTAACTCGATGGTGTAGTCGATCTCTTCTTCAGTAGTAAAACGACCTAAAGAGAAACGGATAGAGCTATGTGCCAGCTCGTCGTTCAGCCCCAGCGCGCGCAGCACATAGGACGGTTCGAGGCTTGCCGACGTACAGGCGGAACCTGAAGAAACCGCGAGGTCTTTCAGCGCCATAATCAGCGACTCACCTTCAACGTAGTTAAAGCTGACGTTGAGAATGTTCGGCGCACCATGTTCCAGGTCACCGTTCAGGTAAACTTCTTCGATATCTTTGATGCCGTTCCACAGACGGTTACGCAGACCGCGCAGACGTTCCATCTCGGTCGCCATCTCTTCTTTTGCGATGCGATAGGCTTCGCCCATACCGACGATCTGGTGAACAGGCAAAGTGCCGGAACGCATACCGCGCTCGTGACCGCCGCCGTGCATTTGAGCTTCAATGCGTACGCGCGGTTTACGACGCACATACAGCGCACCGATACCTTTCGGGCCATAGATTTTGTGGCCGGAGAAAGACATCAGGTCAACTTTCAGCTGGCTCAGGTCGATAGGCAGTTTACCCACGCTCTGGGTTGCATCAACGTGATAGATAATGCCACGAGCACGGCACATTTCGCCGATAGCCGCGATATCCTGCACCACGCCGATTTCGTTATTCACGTGCATGATAGAAACGAGGATGGTGTCGTCACGCATCGCTGCTTCAAGTTCTTTCAGGTCGATAATGCCGTTACGCTGCGGTGCCAGGTAAGTGACTTCAAAACCTTCGCGCTCCAGCTGACGGCAGGTGTCCAGTACCGCTTTGTGTTCGGTTTTGCTGGTGATGATGTGCTTGCCTTTTTTCTGATAAAAGTTGGCTGCACCTTTGATTGCCAGGTTGTCAGATTCGGTTGCACCAGAGGTAAAAACGATTTCACGCGGGTCAGCACCGACCAGATCGGCAATCTGATTACGGGCGATATCTACGGCTTCTTCAGCCTGCCAGCCGAAACGGTGAGAACGGGAGGCCGGGTTACCAAAGGTTCCGTCCATCGTCATAAACTGCATCATTTTCTCGGCAACACGCGGGTCCACCGGCGTGGTTGCGGAGTAGTCGAGATAAATCGGTAATTTCATTGCTCTATAAACTCCGTACATCACTCAATGCAAGGAATCAGGCTACCGGCTGGATGTACGACCGTGTTTACGGAGCGCGATACGCCCCGGCCTGATTCTGAATACTTTTTATCTTTTATGCGCGCAACTTAACGTCGATCGCGTCTTGTGTGCGGCTGCGTGGCGCGTCGTGAGTATGCTGACGACCAGACACATCCAGCACTTCCTGGTTATTAACCAGTTCGCCTAAAGTAATGTTGTTGAGAAAACCGGTGAGACGGTCGCTCAAATCACGCCACAGCGCGTGGGTCAGGCATTTATCGCCGCCCTGGCAGCCGCCTTTACCCTGACAACGGGTGGCATCTACAGATTCGTCAACGGCGCTAATCACTTCGCCAACGGCGATGCTGCTGGCATCTTTGCCCAACAGATAACCACCGCCAGGTCCACGTACGCTGGAAACCAGACCATTTTTACGCAGACGGGAAAACAGTTGTTCCAGATAGGAAAGGGAAATTCCCTGACGTTCGGAAATATCAGCCAACGGTACCGGGCCTGCTTCGGAGTTGAGCGCAACGTCCAGCATTGCGGTCACGGCATAGCGCCCTTTAGATGTCAGTCTCATGTCTTACTTCACCTCAAACTCGCCCCTGCCCGGGGTTTTTTATTGTAAAAGTGGGGGTATTGCATAGCAGGGTCAAGTCTGACATTCCCGAGTAATTTGGTCAACTATTTACTTGACTGATTTAGTCGGGTATTTAACCTTCAGTGCCATTTTTTATCGTGGCGTTTGTACCTATTATAGGATGCGGCGTGAACGCCTTATCCGACCTGGGGTTCTGTACACTTCCAGGCCTGATAAGACGCGATAAGTGTCGCATCCGGCGACGACTGTTATTCAGCCTTGTTACCTTTGTTTTGCTGCTCAATGGAAGCCAGAATCCCGCGCAGGATATTCAACTCCTGGCTTTCCGGGCGCGCACGGGTAAACAGACGGCGCAATTTATTCATCACCTGCCCCGGATGGTTTTCACGAATAAAGCCGGTTGCCAGCAGCGTTTGCTCCAGATGACCGTAAAAACGCTCAAGATCATCGACCAGCGGATACGGCGTCTCTTCATACTCAACCTGCTCGCCGTTTTCCTGAGTCGCCAGCCAGGCCATGCGCACTTCATACGCAATAACCTGAACCGCCATCGCCAGGTTCAGCGAGCTGTATTCCGGGTTAGCGGCAATCGCGACATGATAATGGCATTTCTGCAACTCTTCATTGGTCAAGCCGACGCGCTCGCGACCAAAAACCAGCGCCACCGGGGTATTTGCCGCTTCAGCAACGCTTTTCAGACCGCATTCGCGCGGGTCGAGCATCGGCCACGGCAGCGTGCGGGAGCGTGCGCTGGTGCCCACCACCAGGCTACAACCGGCTAACGCTTCGTCGAGGGTATCGACAATGTGAGCATTACCAATCACATCGCTGGCCCCCGCCGCCAGCGCGATGGCCTGAGAGTCAGGTTTCACCAGTGGATTAACCAACCACAGATTGGTTAATCCCATTGTTTTCATGGCACGGGCAACAGAACCCATATTGCCGGTGTGTGACGTCTCCACCAGCACAATTCGAATATTTTGCAGCATTGTCTTTCTTCGTCTAAAGATTATTCGCGCATCTTATCATAAAACGAAGACAGATGCCGATCTCGCTGCTATACTCTGCGCCGTTTTCCCGTTCTTTAACATCCAGTGAGAGAGACCGATGCATCCGATGCTGAACATCGCCGTGCGCGCAGCGCGTAAGGCGGGTAATTTAATTGCCAAAAACTATGAAACCCCGGACGCTGTAGAAGCGAGCCAGAAAGGCAGCAACGATTTCGTGACCAACGTAGATAAAGCTGCCGAAGCGGTGATTATCGACACGATTCGTAAATCTTACCCGCAGCACACCATCATCACCGAAGAAAGCGGTGAACTTGAAGGTACTGATCAGGATGTTCAATGGGTTATCGATCCACTGGATGGCACTACCAACTTTATCAAACGTCTGCCGCACTTCGCGGTATCTATCGCTGTTCGTATCAAAGGCCGCACCGAAGTTGCTGTGGTTTACGATCCTATGCGTAACGAACTGTTCACCGCGACTCGCGGTCAGGGCGCACAGTTAAACGGCTATCGTCTGCGCGGCAGCACCGCTCGCGATCTCGACGGTACTATTCTGGCGACCGGTTTCCCTTTCAAAGCGAAACAGTACGCAACCACCTACATCAATATCGTTGGCAAACTGTTTAGCGAATGCGCTGACTTCCGTCGTACCGGTTCTGCGGCGCTGGATCTGGCTTACGTAGCCGCTGGTCGCGTTGACGGTTTCTTCGAAATTGGTCTGCGTCCGTGGGACTTCGCCGCAGGCGAACTGCTGGTTCGTGAAGCAGGCGGTATCGTCAGCGATTTCACCGGTGGTCATAACTACATGCTGACCGGTAACATCGTTGCCGGTAACCCACGCGTAGTAAAAGCCATGCTGTCAAATATGCGTGACGAGTTAAGCGACGCTCTGAAGCGTTAATGACTCTGGCGGGTGATATCACTCACCCGCCCTCGCCTTTCAGGCGCTATTCCGAAATACTTCCTCACCGCTTTACTTTCTTTCGCCGCTCTCCCACCATCTTTCCCCGATTAATGGATTATAAAGAAGTCGCAAGGAAAGGTTATGGCACTGCCAGTGAACAAACGCGTTCTCAAAATTCTGTTTATCCTCTTTGTTGTTGCCTTCTGTATTTATTTAGTACCGCGCGTTGCCATCAACTTCTTCTATTACCCTGACGACAAAATTTACGGTCCCGAACCCTGGTCTGCAGAATCCGTCGAATTTATGGCTAAGGACGGTACTCGTCTGCAAGGCTGGTTTATCCCCTCTTCGACGGGTGCCGCTGACAACGCCATCGCAACCATCATTCATGCTCACGGCAATGCCGGAAACATGTCCGCCCACTGGCCGCTGGTCAGTTGGTTACCCGAGCGCAATTTCAATGTTTTTATGTTTGACTATCGCGGGTTTGGTAAATCAAAAGGCACGCCGTCCCAGGCTGGATTACTGGACGATACGCTAAGCGCCATCAGCGTGGTGCGCCATCGCAGTGATGTAAACCCACAACGGCTGGTGCTGTTCGGGCAGAGTATTGGAGGAGCGAATATTCTTGATGTTATTGGTCAGGGAGGTAGTGAGGGCATACGTGCGGTGATCCTCGACTCCACATTTGCCTCTTATGCGACCATCGCCAACCAGATGATCCCTGGCAGTGGCTACTTACTTGATGAGAGTTATAGCGGCGAAAATTACATCGCCAGCGTCAGCCCGATCCCGCTTTTACTGATTCACGGTAAAGCCGATCACGTTATCCCGTGGCAGCACAGTGAAAAGTTATATGCTCTGGCGAAAGAGCCAAAACGCCTGATTCTGATCCCTGACGGCGAACACATTGATGCCTTTTCCGATCGTCATGGTGATGTTTATCGTGAGCAGATGGTGGATTTTATCCTCAGTGCGTTGAATCCCGAGAATTCCCCCTAAGAATAAAACAGCAATAAATCACATTAAGACATGGTATTAAACTGGTCATATCCGTTTATATCGATAAAAATTCTGTGATGTCTGCCAGCATTTCTGATAATTAGCATTCCATTCCCCATTTCCCTAAGCAAACTTTAGCTATTCTTATCAATTATGCTTATGGGAGATCTACAGATGATGTCTACACTTGCTCCACCATCTGTCCTTTCTGCTCCCCAGCGCCGCTGCCAGATCTTGCTGACACTATTTCAGCCGGGGTTGACCGCCACCACGGCCACTCTCAGCGAGCTTAATGGTGTGGATGATAATATTGCGGTTCGCGATATCAGCGAAACAGGACGGGAAATCCTCCGCTATCACCAGCTCACGCTCACTACTGGTTATGACGGTAGCTACCGGGTTGAAGGTACAGTACTTAACCAACGTTTATGTTTATTTCACTGGCTACGACGCGGTTTTCGTTTATGTCCATCATTCATCACCAGCCGTTTCACCCCAGCCTTAAAGGAAGAACTGAAGCGCCGGGGGATTGCTCGCAACTTTTACGACGATACCAACCTGCAAGCTTTAATTAATCTCTGTGCACGACGGTTGCAAAAATGCTTTGAAGCACGTGATGTTCATTTTCTGTGCCTGTATCTGCAATATTGCCTGCTACAACATCATGCCGGGATCTCGCCACAATTTAACCCGCTGCAACGTCGATGGGCTGAGTCCTGTCTTGAGTTTCAGGTAGCACAGGAAATTGGTCGCCACTGGCAACGGCGGGCACGCCAGCCTGTACCACCAGATGAGCCTTTGTTTATGGCGTTGCTCTTTTCCATGTTGCAAGTTCCCAATCCGCTGCAAGATGCTCATCAGCGCGATCGGCAATTACGTCTGGCCATTGTTCGTTTGGTACAACGTTTTCGTGAGCAGGGAAATGTTCGTTTCTATGATGAACAGGGGTTATGCGATCAGCTTTATACTCATCTCGCTCAGGCATTACGCCGCAGTTTGTTTACCATCGGTATTGATAACACCTTGCCAGAAGAGTTCAGCCGACTTTACCCACGCCTGGTTCGTACAACTCGCGCGGCGCTGGCCGGGTTTGAAAGTGAATACAATGTCCGTTTTTCCGATGAGGAAAGTGGCCTGGTGGCGGTGATTTTCGGCGCATGGCTGATGCAAGCAAATGAAATTAACGAAAAAAAGATTATTTTGCTGACGGGCAATGACAGTGAAAGAGAAGCGAATATTGAGCAGCAATTGCGCGAACTTACACTATTGCCACTCAATATTAAGCATATATCGGTGAAGACATTTTTACGAAATGGCGCCCCGAGAAACACGGTGCTGATTATTACACCTTATACCATCCCTTTACCGCTCTTTTCGCCACCGCTGATTCATACGAATCAGATCCTGACCGTACACCAACAGGAGCAGATCCGTAAAATGCTGGAATAGTCAGCATGAGGGAACCACTTTCGGGCGCAAAAACATTGCCGGAAGCGCCACCAGCACCATCACCCAAAACACGCCATGTCCGAGATATTGATACAGGAAACCGGCGAAGACGGTCATGATAGCGATACTGCCGCCCATCGCGACGGCAGAATAAACCGCCTGTAAACGGATAACCTCGCTTCCCTGACGAGCAGCAATGTAGCGCATGGCGGCCAGGTGGCACACAGTAAAGGTGCCGCAATGCAGAATTTGCACCACTATCAACCACGCTAGCTCAGTGGTTGCCCCCATAATGCCCCAACGTACTACCCCGCAAATCGCCGAGATCAACAACATATCGCGGGCGCTACAGCGACGAAAAAGTTTGTTACTCAGCGCAAAGATAATGACTTCCGCCACTACACCAAGCGACCATAAATAGCCCACCGCCGAAGCCGAGTAACCCGCAGCCTGCCAGTATATGGCGCTAAACCCGTAATATGCCGCGTGCGCCCCCTGCAATAGACAAACGCAGGCCAGAAAGCGCCAGTTCTGGCGAACCAGCGCCAGCCAGGCCGGCCACCCCGTGCTCTCTTGCTGGCGGCTCTCCCCTTGCGGTTGAATGGTCGGGCGAATCAGAAAACCAAGTAGCATGGATGCCACGCCCAACGTCAACAGCGCGAGGATCACCCGATAATCAAACACGCTGACCAGTTTGCCCGTCAGCGCCGAACCAATGACAAACGCCACTGAGCCCCAAAGTCGCACTTTGCCGTAATCAAGCGGGAACTGCTTTTGCCAGGTATTCGCCAGCGCGTCAGTTAACGGCACCAGCGGTGAGAAAAAGAGGTTAAAACCAACCATCACAAGCATCAGCCATGCCACATGCGCGCCAGCCCAGAAGGCGATGGCGAACAGCAGTGTCAACAACGCCAGTACACGAAGTGCAGAAATCAGGCGAGAAGGATCGCTGACGCGGGGCGCAATTATCAAACTGCCGAGAAAACGGGCAACCAGCCCTGCCCCCAACAACAGGCCGATAGTTTCTGGCGTTAAGCCAATCCCCTTAAGCCAGACGCTCCAGAAAGGTAGAAAAATACCGTAGCTAAAAAAGTATGTGAAATAACCGAGCGCCAGCCAGCGCGTGGATTGCAAAACCATGAGTCCCTCCCGTCAGGAGGCGTTAGTCTGAAGTTAATCGAATGTTGTTGCAAGTTGAAAAATAAGAAAATCAGGGCCACTTCCAGTACACCATTCTGGAAAAAATTATCGTTAATACCACTAACAAAATATCACCTACAGAAAATGTGCTGGATGTTGACCTGGATAATTACCAAATTTCTCATCTGCTGAGGCGTGGCGAGGTGCGAGTGTGTGTATTACGTTTAAATCACATTATCTTGCAAAGGGATTGGTTATGAACACACTACGTTATTTTGATTTTGGCGCAGCCCGCCCCGTGTTGTTATTAATTGCTCGTATTGCCGTCATCTTAATTTTCATTATTTTTGGTTTTCCCAAAATGATGGGCTTTGACGGTACGGTACAATATATGGCCTCGCTGGGTGCGCCGATGCCGATGCTGGCAGCCATTATTGCGGTAGTTATGGAAGTCCCCGCTGCGATATTAATCGTGCTTGGCTTTTTCACCCGTCCGCTGGCGGTGCTGTTTATTTTCTACACTCTGGGTACTGCGGTGATTGGTCACCATTACTGGGATATGTCCGGGGATGCAGTCGGGCCAAATATGATTAATTTCTGGAAGAATGTCAGTATTGCTGGCGCATTCCTGCTGCTGGCAATTACCGGGCCGGGGGCGATTTCTCTCGATCGACGTTAGGAAAGACGCCGGATGCGGCCTACAGATCCAACACCGATTGTAGGCCTGATAAGACGCGATAAGCGTCGCATCAGGCATGGTGCTCCGATTGCTACAAAATTGAAATTACTCGCATCCGGCATTCTATAAATTACAGCAACTCAACCCGCAACGACATCTCTGAGGTTGTTGACTCCCCCGGCGCAAGTGCAATGAGGTCACCACCTTCCGGGCGATGATGGTCATCCGGCGCATGGCTCATCGGTTCCAGACAGAAGAAATCAAACGCATATCCTTTATCAAACGCGGGGTCGGAGACAAAGATGAAATAGCACGGCGCAGGCGGCGTCGCTTCCATAGTGATGGCATAACCCTCCTGCGGCTGCTCAATGCGTGCCTGACCATTCCAGCCGGCAAAACCATTATTCACCCACTGGCGCGGCAGCGGCGCGAGCTGGTTGAAATCCAGTTCTGGCGGTAACTGCTCGCAAAACTCACCCGCCAGCCACTGCTCCCGCTCCAGCCAATAACCGCTCGCCAGTGCCTGAATCCGCGTTTGCGGCGACAACGGAAAATAAGGATGCCAGCCCGTACCAAACGGCAAAGATTCTGCCCCTTGATTGGTGACAGAGAGCGTGACCGTCAGCGTATCCGCCGTCAAATGAAACGCCTGACTTGCCCGATAGTGATAAACACCACTGCGATGTTCATACACCAGGCACAAGCTATCATCACTGCGCGTTACACATTGCCACTCGCCCAGCCAGCCATCGCCGTGCAGATAATGCGCATCCCACTCAACATTCGGTTGCAGTTGATACTCTCGCTCCTGCCAGACAAAACGGTTACCGCTCACCCGGTTTGCAAACGGCACCAGCGGAAAACAGGAGGCATCGGTTGCCACACCGCTTTTTTTACCGGGACGTAGCAGTGGCGTCGTATCGCGCCAGAAACCTTCTATGACACCGCCCTGGTCAGAAACGTCCAGCTTTAGCGCCCCGTGAGATAAGGTATAGATGGTCATTCGCTAACTCCTTAATCCGGGAAGTTAATCACAACTTTCCCGCATTTGCCGCTTGCCATCAGCGCATAAGCATCACCGGCCTGTTCCAGTGAGAAGCGGTGGGTAATGGCGTTACGCGGCCACAGTTTCCAGTCGGTCAAATCGTGGGCGCATTTTTCCATATGGAATAAACTGGTCACCCAGGAGCCAATAATCCGCCGTTGATGATGCATCAGATCGGCGCTGACCTCGAACTCCACTTTTCCGGTTTCTCCGATGTAAACCACGCGCCCCCAGTCGGCGGTGGATTGCAATGCCAGTAAGCGACCTGCGGCATTACCGGAACAATCGAGCGCAACATCTGCGCCGCCGTGGGTGAGTTCGGCGATTATCTGCGGCAGACCTTCGGTGGTTGCTAAATAACCGTGATCCATCACGCCTAACTGTTTCGCCATAGCCAGACGTTCCGGCAGCATATCAACGCCGATGATCCGTTTCGCACCGCGACCTTTCGCCAGCATCATCGCCATCATGCCGACCGGCCCCAGACCGACCACCAGCACGTTATCGCTGCCTGAGACTTCGCCGCGCAAAATCCCTTCATACGCCGTGCCAACGCCGCAACTGATAAACGCACCATCTTCGTAGCTCAGCGCATCCGGCAGGAGGATCAGATCTTTTTCTTCCGCCAGCAAGTATTCGGCATGACCGCCGTCACGCTGCCAGCCGTAAGCCGCTTTTCCTTCGCCAGTACAAGAGATAGGAAAACCGCGACGGCAGTTCGGGCAAAAACCACAGCCAGAAATGTGATACACCAGCACGCGGTCGCCCTCTTTAAAATGGCGGCAACCCTGCCCCATCGCCACAATCTGCCCGCACGGTTCATGACCGTTGATAAATCCCTGGTATAACGGTTTATCGGGCGCCGCCGCCGTGGCGCGGTGTTGATGATAGATATAGTGGACATCGCTTCCGCAAATCCCGGAGGATTTCATTTTGATCAATACCTGGTTAATCCCCGGCGTCGGCATCGCAACTTCCCGCAGATCAACGGTCGAATTTCCTGGTAAATAAGCTGCCAGCATCGTTTTCATAAGTCCCTCATTAACAATACGATTAATTTTCATCCCTGCCGCACCCGCGCCAGGGGCGTTAAGGTTTAGCGTTTCGCTTTAGTGCTTCGCTGGGTCAGCAAGATATTCGCCAGGACCGCCACCACGATGATGACGCCGCGCACCACCTGCTGGAAAAAGGAGTTAATCCCGAGCAACACCAGACCGTTACCGATTAGCGTAATCACCAGTACGCCAAGCAACGTACCGAACAGCGAGCCACGACCGCCGGAAAGCGCCGTACCGCCGACCACGACCGCAGCAATGACATCAAACTCCAGCCCGTTTGCGGCACCTGCGTTACCGGAACCGAGACGAGCAGCCAGCAAAATCCCGGTGACTGCTGCTAATACTCCCGAAAGAGTAAAGATAAGAATGCGCACCCGACGAACGTTAATACCGCACAACTGCGCCGCCGTGGCATTACCGCCAACAGCAAACACCGAACGCCCAAAAGCGGTTTTGCGGCTGATAAACACAAACAGCGCAAACAACACCATCATGATCAGCGCGGATACCGGCACGCCGAGAAATTGCCCGCCCAGCCAGTCCAGCACCTCGTTTTCATCAATGGGCACTGGCAGGGCGTTCGTCATAAACAAGCCCATCCCGCGCAGGGCACTCCACAACCCCAGAGTGGCCACGAAACTTGGCACGTTAAACACACCGCGCAGCACCCCGGCCAGCGTTCCCATCAGCGCGCCTAACAGCAACACCAGTAGACACGCCACCGCCAGCGGAACTTCAAATTGCAGCAAAAATGCCAGGCACACCGAGACAAAAGCCACCATCGGTCCAACGCTGACATCAATTTCACCGGAGATAATAATCAGCGCCATCGCCCAGGCGGCGATCCCAATAGTGGCGGCATCGCGCAGCACGTTCATCTGGTTATTCAATGAGATAAAGCCAGGCGCGTTCAGAGAGAAGACCAGATAAAGAATGGCGATCACCACCAGCAAACCGATCTCATTAATATGGCGACTGACAAATTGTTTGAGCGAGACGCTCTTGCCCTGCGGCAATGGTAATGACGAAGCAGACATCTTCAGGTTCCTCGGTAAAATTCATCAGTGCACAGACAGAATGGCGGACATCAGCTCATCCACATTGACCGGCGAGTGAAACTCCTGCGAGAACGTACCGTGCTGTAATAACAGGATGCGGTCACACACCAGCGGCAACTCCTCCACTTCACTGGAGATAAACACCACGCTTTTTCCTTCGGCAGCCAGCTCGCGGACAATACGGTAAATCTGCTGTTTGGCTTCGATATCGACGCCGCGCGTTGGCTCGTCGAGCAACAAAATCTGGCTGGCGGCATAAACCCAACGACCGATCACCACTTTTTGCTGATTGCCGCCAGAAAGCGTGCCAATAGGCGTTTCGCTACTGGCGGCCTTGACCGTCATCCGCTGCATCACCTCTTCGGTCAGGCGGCGGATGGTGGACCATTGCAGCACGCCGTTGGCGCTGATTTTTTGCCGATTGGTCAGCACTGTATTTTCGTCAACGCCCAGCCAGGGAATGATCCCCGCTTCTTTGCGATTTTCTGGGGTATAGCCAATCCCGCGTTTCAGCATGTCGCCGTAATCGGGGCGGCGATTTTCTCGCCGTTGATAACAATCTCACCCTGCTCATACGCTTCCAGCCCAACAATCGCTTTCAGCAATTCACTACGCCCTGCACCCAGCAGGCCAGCAATGCCAAGCACTTCGCCACGACGCAGGGAAAAACTGATCTCCGTAAGTTTGGGTCTGTGGCGTAACGCGCGGACTTCCAGCACGGCCTGCTCTGCAATGTCCTGAGCGACAACCGGCGCAATATCAACGTGATCGCGCCCGAGCATCAGCGACACAATATGACGCGTGGAGGTATTTTCGAGCATCACATCACCCGCCACCTGACCATCGCGCATGACGGTGGCGCAGGAAGCGATACGGCGGATTTCTTCCATCCGGTGGCTGACATAAATCACCGCTACGCCAAGTGCCGACATCTTTTTCACTGCGCTTATCACCAGTTCAACTTCCGCACTGGCAAGCGAACTGGTGGGTTCATCAAGAATGACCACGCGCGGCTCGCCCTTCATCACCCGCGCAATTTCCACCAGTTGCTTTTGCGCCGGACTTAGCGTTGAAACAAGTTGTTCAGGGCTAACATCAACACCCAGCGCCTGTAAGCAACGTTGGGCATCCTGCGCCATTTGCAGGTAATCAATCATGCCGTTGCGGCGGGGCCACTGACCGAGGCAGAGGTTTTCCGCCACCGTCAGCCCTTCCACCAGACTTAATTCCTGATAAACCGCACGAACCCCCAGTTCAGCGGCACGGCGAGTCAGCGTAGCTTCGTCACCTTCCAGTCGCGTCTCGCCAATCCAGATATCACCGCTGTCCGGACGTTCGCTGCCGGTAAGCATTCGAATGAGGGTCGATTTGCCCGCGCCGTTTTTGCCTAACAGCGCGCGAACTTCGCCTTTATTGAGCGTGAAGTTAACGTTATCCAACGCAACGACGCCGGGGTAACGCTTATTTCCTGCCACCACTTTTGCTACCGGGACTGCCTCTGTTGCCGTGAACATAGGAACCTCTGCGAATCAGCTATTAGGGCAGACCATCAACGTGCGTTGCCAGCCACTGTTTACCGTCTTCCGTTTTGGTATAGAGATCGATAGGCACCTGAATCACTTTGTCACCGTCGGCTTGTTTATTGATAACCTTCAATGTTTGCGCAAAAACAGCATTGCCCATTTTCTTACCGGAAATATCCACCACCGCTTTCAGCACCTGGTTGTTTTCCAGTTCCTGAGCAATTTCAGTCGTCATATCCGAACCGAAAACAGCAATTTTTCCGGCCTGATTTTGATTGCGTACCGCTTTTACCGCGCCGAGTGTCGCACCGCCAGATTCCCCCATAATGGCGTTGAGATCCGGCGTGGAGATAATCAGTTTTTCACCAACGGAAATCGCTTTATCTAAAACAGTCCCTTCCTGATTAGCGACAATTTGCGCACCGGGAACGCGAGCTTTTAATATTTCTTCAAATCCTTTTCGACGCTGCACACAAACTTCAAAGGCTTCGCAATTGATAACGGCAATTTTCGGTTGAGCAATTTTGTTGGCAATAAAATAATCGGCAGCAGCGTTACCCAGTTTTTTACCAAATTCTAGCGGATCGCCGACCAGATACGCCGAGACATATTTATCGACGCCCTTCTGATTAATACAGGTGTTGTAGCAAATCACCGGAATACCCGCTTCACTGGCGCGACGAACGGTGCGGCTGCTGCCATTTTCAGAAACAGCAGATAAAATAATGGCATCGACATTACGCGCCACGAGCGTATCAACAAAAGTACTTTCTTTCGAAATATCGCCCTGCGCGTTAGTTTCTATTAACTGAACCTGTACTGAGGAATCTTTTGCCGCATCCTGAACACCCTGACGCACACCGGCATAATATCCCTGAGTATCAAGATATATTGCGCCAATGGTCATTTCTTTTTCCGCAGCCCTGGCAAATAGTGCGCTACCTAATAGCGTAGCCATTAATAATAGATTACGGGTTATTCTGCTTTTTTTAGGCATAGTGCCTCCTGTAGGGTTTTTATTAACAACGGCTTATTCTAATTATTTAGTGATGAGCGGCAGTGCGTGCCGCTCAAAGATTACAGTTAATAGGGTTTAGTGAACGTAGTTAAAAATAAAAGGCATCACGGTGGTGAATAATGCTGCTTTCGGCCAGGCCGGATTAATCGCCGTCAATTCAGCGCGAGCAGATTCATATTGCGCAATCTCCCCTAATCCCGCTGCCGCCAGCATCGCCACCATCAGGCATTTTTCTTTATGCTGCTGTTGTAAATCGCCATACAGCGACAACAAGTCGGGTTGCGAGACGGCAAAGAAATCCGCTTCGATACTGGTTTTCGCCATCTCTTGTGCCCACTGTTTCATTTCAGTGAACAGTTGTTGTGCGGTTTGTTGTTCGCCCAGCAATCGCAGCGCCATCCCTTGCCAGAAGAGATAATCAACTGGCTGATCGTTGTAATAACTGTGGATGTTGATGGTGCGATCGCCGGTCGCCGCCAGGCGTAAACAACGCGTCGCCTCAGCTTCATCACCCTGCGCTTTGGCGCATACTGCCTGCCAGAACCAGATGTCATTATCAGTCTGCCCCGGTAAACGGCCTTCGCTCAAATTCTCCGGGTAATGCAGCGCGGCATGAAGCAGTTCGCTGGCCTGCTGCGGCTGTCTGGCATCAAGATGGTGCCAGGCACGTAACAACTGATTGAGGATAAACTGGCTGGTGACCTTCCCTTCTCCGCCTTCCCACGGGTGGAATTTGCGCGTGGCGAGAATATCTGCCGCTTTGTTTGCCTGACCGGTGAGATGCCACAAATTGAGCAGTTCTGCGGTCATGTCGTCGCGTTTCAGGGCAATTGCCAGATTATTTTCCAGACGCGCCAGTCGTTTCTCCGGTGCAGCCCCGGTTAACTTATCCAGCAAATCCCGTTCGAAAAGCAGACGAGCATCCTGCGGCGCAAGTTGATAAGCATTATCAAGATAACGGGCAGCCAGTTCATAATCATGCTGTTTATTCCACGCATGGATCGCCAACCCGCGCCAGCCATCGGCAAACTCCGGCGTCATCTCTACGCAACGTTGCCATAACGCTATCGCTTTGCCATAACTGCGCTTGTTGTAGTGGAAACAGGCCAGTAAATGACGGGCGAACCAGCACTCTTCAATACTCTCCAGTGCCGCGACTTCTTCCAGCGTATTCGGGAAACGAACAAACTGCGGGAACACGTCAATGGCTTTCGCAATCAATTCGCCGCGCTCAGCTTTCGGCAACAAACTGGCTTGCAGATAAAGCGGCAGCGTTCGCTGGCAGTCCAGTGCGTTCAGCATCTCTGCCGCCAGGGCGGGCATTCCCCAGTTAATCAGTTGCCCGGCGGTCATCAGGGCGTTAACGTCACGCCCCTGACACAGACCACGCCACTGCGTGAGGGCTGACTCGGTACGACCATCGAACCAGTTCAGCCACCACAGGGGGGCGTTCAGCGGATAATCGCGCAGCAGTTTCTCGCGCTGCAAACGCGCGTTGTCCTGACGACCGCTTAACACCAGCAGCAGATTATGCAGGCACAGCACTTGCTGATTGGTTGGGCAGGCGCGCAGACTTTGTTGGCAAAAATCCAGACCAGCGTCGAAGTTACCATTACGCGCCGCCAGCCGTGCCAGACCATAATAGCCGCCTGCTTTACTGTTACCGCTCCAGACCGAACGCCAGAAATCTTCTTCAGCTTGTTGATATTGCCCCTGACGTTCATACGCACTGGCGCGAATCAAACTTGCCTGTCCGCACTGCGGGTTTTTGTTCAGCGCATGTGCGCGTTTCAGCGCCTGACTGGCATACGCCACCGCTTGCGGGAAATCGGCACGGTTATATTCCAGCATCGCCAGCGCCAGGTTACAGCGATAATCCAGCGGATCCAACGCCACGCCGCGCAGGTAGTAATCGAACGGTGAACGGCTGGCATGATGGTATTGCTCCAGATGCTGACCGATAAACCAGGCTTCATCTGTACTGGTAATGTCTTGCGCTGCCAGTGGCGCTTTGGCGACGTCCGGCAGCGGCAACTCTTGCGGCTGATGTTCCTGATAACTCAGAACAATATTGCCGTCAGCATCGGAAAGTTCGATGGTCAATCTGTCCGGCTCAATACCGTGCAACACGCCCTGGATGGCGGTCGCTGGCGTCAGGGCCACGGCATCGTTAAGTAACGCTTCGCGCTTGCCGATTTCGCGGATCGCCAGACGGTATCCGTTCAACGGGGAGATAGCATACAGCCCCCACTCAATCCCCCGCTCGCTACGCTGTAATTTAATCACCGCATCGCGGGAGGCGTTTTGCACCATGCCCAGAGAATGGTAAGGCAGGAAATACTGCTCGAAACGCTTCTCTTCGTAAGCATCAAGCCAGGTAAAATCGGGCTGGTTATCAGCAAAAATGCCGGTCATCAGCTCGATATACGGGCCGTTATTGTCGGTCAGGCTCTTATCCCACGCCTGGCCAAATTCACTGTGTCCCCAGCTCCACTGTTTTTTACCCGGCGCAATGTGGTGGTTGGCAACGTGTAATAAACCGCCATCTTCATCGTGACACCACGCGCCAACAAAATCGTACTGCGATTTTTCGGCCATATATGAGGTAGGAACAGGCACGTTTTTATAACGCGAAATGTCCACGCCGGCGGAGTAGTCCACTTTGTAATAGGTGCCGGTGGCGATGGGGAAAGCGGAAACTGCGCGTTTGCCGTGATCAAACACCGCAGTCACATCGGGCGGAAAAACGCTCTGATGCCCTTCCCCACCTTTCACTGCCGGGTTGGCCCACCATAAAAAATGACGCGGCGTGGCGTTGCCGTTATAGACGCGGCTGGCAATCTCCAGTGCGGCACGGTCAGGGCGCAGCGTGAAGCCTGTCATCACCTGTAGACCGTGCATCGGCTCCGTCTCACCAACCCACACGGTCTGTGCACCGTCTTCATGGGCTTCAATGGTGAAATCGACGGGCATAAAGGTGGTCGGGCGATGGTGTTGCGGCCAGTTAAACTCAATCCCGCCGGAGATCCACGGCCCCAGCAGCCCGACCAGCGCCGGTTTAATGACTTCATTGTGATAGACAAAATCGCGCTGTTTCACTTTATCCCACGCGCGATGCACCCGACCGCCCAGCTCCGGCAGGATCATCACTTTGATGTAGTCGTTTTCCAGCCACACCGCCTGCCAGGATTTCAGGGTTTTCTGCTCATTCAGCGTATCGGTCACGCCGTAGGGATAAACCGCGCCGGACGATCCCTGATAAACGCGATTTTCCAGGAACATGGGATGTATATCCTGCGGCCCGGTTTCATAGGTAGGGATCTCAACGCGCTCTTGCCACACTTTTACTGGAGTCATGGTGCCCTCAATATTAACAAGACATACTGAATTAAAAGATTTGTGGCAGTGTATTGAACAATCTGGCAATGTTTTCGCGGAATAATCACGCAATTAACTAAACAAGGTTTAGTGAAGATGAGAGCCTGCATAAACAATCAACAGATCCGCCACCATAACAAATGCGTGATTCTGGAACTGCTGTACCGGCAAAAACGTGCCAATAAATCGACGCTCGCCCGGCTGGCACAAATTTCGATTCCGGCGGTCAGTAACATTTTGCAGGAGCTGGGAAACGAAAAACGGGTGGTGAATATCGACGATGAAAGCCAGACACGCGGGCATAGCAGCGGCACATGGCTGATTGCGCCGGAGGGCGACTGGACGCTGTGCCTGAACGTTACGCCCACCAGCATTGAGTGTCAGGTCGCCAATGCCTGTCTAAGTCCGAAAGGCGAATTTGAGTATTTACAGATTGATGCACCGACGCCGCAGGCGCTGCTGTCCGAAATCGAAAAATGCTGGCATCGCCACCGTAAATTGTGGCCGAACCGTACCATCAACCTGGCGCTGGCAATCCACGGTCAGGTTGATCCGGTGACCGGCGTGTCGCAAACCATGCCGCAAGCGCCGTGGACAACGCCAGTTGAGGTGAAGTATCTGCTGGAAGAGAAGCTGGGCATTCGGGTGATGGTCGATAATGACTGCGTAATGCTGGCGCTGGCGGAGAAATGGCAAAATAATTCACAGGGACGGGATTTCTGCGTGATCAACGTTGATTACGGCATTGGCTCGTCGTTCGTGATTAACGAGCAAATTTATCGCGGCAGTTTGTATGGTAGCGGACAGATTGGTCACACCATCGTTAATCCGGATGGCGTCGCCTGCGACTGCGGACGTTACGGCTGCCTGGAAACCGTCGCCTCGTTAAGCGCATTAAAAAAGCAGGCGCGGGTATGGCTAAAATCACAACCTGGCAATACTCAGCTTGATCCTGAAAAACTGACTACCGCGCAATTAATCGCTGCATGGCAGAGTGGAGAACCGTGGATCACCAGTTGGGTTGACCGCAGTGCCAACGCCATTGGTTTGAGTCTGTATAACTTCCTCAACATCCTTAATATTAATCAGATTTGGTTGTATGGTCGCAGTTGCGCCTTTGGCGAGAACTGGCTTAATACCATAATTCGCCAGACGGGATTTAACCCGTTCGACCGCGACGAAGGACCGAGCGTAAAAGCGACGCAAATTGGCTTTGGGCAATTAAGCCGCTCACAACAGGTGCTGGGGATAGGCTATTTGTATGTTGAAGCACAGTTACGCCAGATTTGATGGTGTGATAAGGTAAAAAGGCTTCCCGGAGGAAGCCTTTTTTCAACAGATTAACCGTTTCGCTTATGCGTAAACCGGGTAACGTGCGCAGATGTCGAGAACTTTACCTTTGATGCGCTCGATAACCGCTTCATCATTGATGCTGTCCAGCACGTCACACATCCAGCCAGCCAGTTCTTTCGCTTCAGCTTCTTTGAAGCCGCGACGCGTAATCGCCGGAGTACCCACGCGAATACCGGAAGTCACAAACGGGCTCTTCGGATCGTTCGGTACGCTGTTTTTGTTCACAGTGATATTGGCACGACCCAGAGCGGCGTCTGCTTCTTTACCGGTCAGGTTTTTATCAACCAGATCAACCAGGAACAGGTGGTTATCAGTACCGCCAGAAACCACTTTGTAACCACGCTCCAGGAACACTTCTACCATCGCTTTGGCGTTTTTCGCGACCTGCTGCTGGTAAATTTTAAACTCTGGCTCCATCGCTTCTTTCAGCGCAACCGCTTTACCGGCGATTACGTGCATCAACGGACCGCCCTGACCACCAGGGAAAACGGCAGAGTTCAGTTTTTTGTACAGCTCTTCGCTACCACCTTTCGCCAGGATCAGACCGCCGCGCGGACCCGCCAGGGTTTTGTGAGTGGTGGTAGTGACAACGTGCGCATGAGGAACCGGGTTCGGGTAGACGCCAGCGGCAACCAGACCCGCAACGTGCGCCATATCAACGAACAGGTAAGCACCGATGCTGTCAGCGATTTCACGCATTTTCGCCCAGTCAACCACACCGGAATAAGCAGAGAAGCCACCGATAATCATTTTCGGCTTGTGTTCTTTGGCTTGTTTTTCCAGATCTGCGTAGTCGATATGACCGGTAGCATCAATACCGTAAGGAACGATGTTGTACAGTTTACCGGAGAAGTTAACCGGAGAACCGTGAGTCAGGTGACCGCCATGCGCCAGGTTCATACCCAGAACGGTATCACCTGGTTCCAGCAGCGCGGTGTAGACCGCAAAGTTAGCCTGGGAGCCGGAGTGCGGCTGGACGTTAGCGTAGTCAGCGCCGAACAGTTCTTTCGCGCGATCGATCGCCAGTTGTTCGACGATATCAACATACTCGCAACCGCCG
The DNA here is from genome assembly GCF_002965965.1 of Escherichia sp. MOD1-EC5495. Taxonomy (NCBI): domain Bacteria; kingdom Pseudomonadati; phylum Pseudomonadota; class Gammaproteobacteria; order Enterobacterales; family Enterobacteriaceae; genus Escherichia; species Escherichia sp. MOD1-EC5495. Next base: position 40,892 of record NZ_PTRI01000007.1, on the reverse strand, counting down.
TAGTAGCGTTTGCCCGGATAACCTTCAGCATATTTATTGGTCAGCTGAGAACCCTGCGCCTGCATTACGCGCGGGCTGGTGTAGTTTTCGGAGGCGATCAGTTCGATGTGCTCTTCCTGACGTACTTTTTCCTGCTCCATAGCCTGCCACAGTTCGGCATCATAATCGGCAATGTTCATTTCACGCTTTAACATCCGCATCTCCTGACTCAGCTAACAATAAAATTTTTGGCCTTTATAGGCGGTCCTGATGGACAACGGCGAACAGTATAACCGAATCATTCTGCGATAACAGGTCTTGACAAAGGAATTTACGCAAACGATTACCTTCAGGCTGTGCAAGGCTTTGGAGAATAAAGAGCTTGCAACCGGAAACGGATTTCTTTTCAGGTTTGTGATGCAAATTTTTCACTTCATCACATTCTTGATGAAAAACACCAAAGAACCATTTACATTGCAGGGCTATTTTTTATAAGATGCATTTGAGATACATCAATTAAGATGCAAAAAAAAGGAAGACCATATGCTTGACGCTCAAACCATCGCTACAGTAAAAGCCACCATCCCTTTACTGGTGGAAACGGGGCCAAAATTAACCGCCCATTTCTACGACCGTATGTTTACTCATAACCCAGAACTCAAAGAAATTTTTAACATGAGTAACCAGCGTAATGGCGATCAACGTGAAGCCCTGTTTAACGCTATTGCCGCCTACGCCAGTAATATTGAAAACCTGCCTGCGCTGCTGCCAGCGGTAGAAAAAATCGCGCAGAAACACACCAGTTTCCAGATCAAACCGGAGCAGTACAACATCGTTGGCGAACACCTGTTGGCGACGCTGGACGAAATGTTCAGCCCGGGTCAGGAAGTGCTGGACGCGTGGGGGAAAGCCTATGGCGTGCTGGCAAATGTATTTATCAATCGCGAGGCAGAAATCTATAACGAAAACGCCAGCAAAGCCGGTGGCTGGGAAGGTACTCGCGATTTCCGCATTGTGGCTAAAACACCGCGCAGTGCGCTTATCACCAGCTTCGAACTGGAACCAGTCGACGGTGGCGCAGTGGCAGAATACCGTCCGGGGCAATATCTCGGTGTCTGGCTGAAACCGGAAGGTTTCCCGCATCAGGAAATTCGTCAGTACTCTTTGACCCGTAAACCTGATGGCAAAGGCTATCGTATTGCGGTGAAACGCGAAGACGGCGGACAGGTTTCTAACTGGCTGCACAATCACGCCAATGTTGGCGATGTCGTGAAGCTGGTGGCTCCGGCGGGTGATTTCTTTATGGATGTGACAAATGACACACCGGTAACCTTAATCTCTGCTGGTGTCGGTCAGACGCCAATGCTGGCTATGCTCGATACGCTGGCAAAAGCAGGCCATAGCGCCCAGGTGAACTGGTTCCATGCAGCAGAAAATGGCGATGTTCACGCCTTTGCTGATGAAGTTAAGGAACTGGGGCAAGCACTGCCGCGCTTTACTGCGCATACCTGGTATCGTCAGCCGAGCGAGGCCGATCGCGCGAAAGGTCAGTTTGATAGTGAAGGTCTGATGGATTTGAGCAAACTGGAAGGTGCGTTCAGCGATCCGGCCATGCAGTTCTATCTCTGCGGTCCGGTGGGCTTCATGCAGTTTGCCGCGAAACAGTTAGTGGATCTGGGCGTGAAGCAGGAAAACATTCATTACGAATGCTTTGGCCCGCATAAGGTGCTGTGATTTGATATTGCCGGATGGAGACATCCGGCAACCCTGACGCGGTTTAAATTGCCGCGTCGTCCTCTTCACCGGTACGGATACGAATGACCCGTGCCACGTCAAAGACGAAGATTTTACCGTCACCGATTTTGCCGGTTTGCGCCGTGCGAATAATGGTATCGACACAGGTATCGACAATGTCGTCCGGTACGACAATCTCAATTTTCACCTTCGGCAGAAAATCCACCATATACTCCGCGCCGCGATACAGCTCGGTATGGCCTTTCTGGCGGCCAAAACCTTTCACCTCGGTGACCGTCATGCCGGTAATGCCGACTTCAGCCAGTGCTTCGCGGACATCGTCCAGCTTGAAGGGTTTAATAATCGCATCAATCTTTTTCATGCTATTCCTTGAAAAGGTCGCCTGTCTTCTGATCTGCTAAACGTAACACATTACGCCAATTCATTCCTTGAAATCGTTTGCATCCAGCTCGTGTCGGGAAAGCAGTTTATAAAATTCTGTCCGGTTGCGCCCCGCCATTCTCGCCGCATGGGTGACGTTACCTTTAGTGATTTGCAGAAGCTTGCGCAAGTAATTGAGTTCAAACTGATTACGCGCCTCAACAAAGGTTGGCAACGCGGTGTTTTCGCCCTCCAGCGCCTGCTCCACCAGCGCATCACTAATTACCGGGGAGGAGGTCAGCGCCACGCACTGTTCAATCACGTTGACCAACTGGCGAACATTACCTGGCCAGGTGGCGGTCATCAGGCGTTTCATTGCATCGGTGGAGAACGCGCGAACAAAGGGTTTATGTCGCTCTGCTGCCTGGCGCAACAAGTGATTTGCCAGCAGTGGAATATCTTCCGTGCGCTCCGCCAGTGCCGGAATTTTCAGGCTGACAACGTTGAGGCGGTAATAAAGATCTTCGCGAAACTCCCCGCGCGCCATCGCTTTTGGCAGGTCGCGGTGAGTGGCAGAGATAATCCGCACGTCGATATCAATATCGCGGTTGCTGCCCAGCGGGCGCACTTTACGCTCCTGCAACACGCGCAGCAGTTTGACCTGCAACGGTGCGGGCATATCGCCAATCTCATCGAGAAATAGCGTACCGCCTTCCGCCGCCTGGAATAAACCTTCGCGATTGCTGACAGCGCCAGTAAACGCACCTCGCGCATGACCAAACAGTTCTGACTCCAGCAACTGCTCGGGCAATGCGCCACAGTTAATAGCAATAAATGGTTTGCTGTTGCGCGGGCTTGCGTTGTGGATAGCCTGGGCGAAAATCTCTTTCCCGGTGCCGCTCTGGCCGTTAATCAGCACGCTAACATCTGATTGCGCCACCAGTCGCGCCTGTTCCAGCAAACGCAACATCAGTGGACTGCGGGTAACAATCGCCTCACTCCAGCGTTCGTCTGTGGCTGGCGCGGATTGCTCCAGCGCATCGTCAATTGCCTGATACAACGCGTCTTTATCAACAGGTTTGGTGAGGAAACTGAACACGCCCTGCTGTGTCGCTGCAACGGCATCAGGAATGGAACCATGCGCGGTAAGAATGATTACTGGCATACCCGGCTGCACTTTCTGGATTTCAGCAAACAGCTGCATACCGTCCATTTCATCCATTCGCAGGTCGCTGATGACTAAATCTACTTTTTCGCGATTCAGTACCCGTAATCCTTCTGCACCACTTTCTGCCGTGACCACACTGTAGCCTTCGCTGGTCAAACGCAGGCCAAGTAATTTCAGCAATCCAGGATCATCATCCACCAATAATAAATGCGCAGGTTTATGGCTCATCAGGGGTGACCTCACTGGTAGATGATGCGGGCGTTTCGCTCTCGTGTGGCGCGTCCGGGACGAAATTTCCAGCCGGTTTGCGGGTCGAGAGCTGACGTTCAATATCGGTCAGATTTTCCAGCTTGCGGGTGGTGAGTTCCAGTTGTTGCTGTAGAACGTGATGCTGCTGGCGCAAGGTATCCAGTTCGCTGTCGCTGGACTGCTGGAGTTTACTGTAGCGTTGGCGCTCTTGTGCCAGTTGCAATTGTAACGCCTGATCGTCGCGCCAGAGTTGATACAGCGGTCGAACCTGCGCCGGGATCTCAGTACTTAACGCGTCTATGCGCGCGACCATCTGGCGACGCTCATACGGCGTAATTTTAGCGTCGGCGAGCAAAATCCCCTGTTTAAAGGTATTTTGCCAGCTGCCGTCGCCATACTTACGGGCTTGCTGGCGCGACTGCGCTGGCATTAAACGGTTGGCACAATCCATCGCCCGTAGCCAGTAAAGCGGATTAGTTTCGGTTGATTTACCTTGCAGCGCCCAGATGTCGCTACATTCGGTAGAAAGATAGTCAGCCAGTTGATAAACCGGAATTTTTTCTTGTGCAGACGTATCTATGGCAGGCTTATCGTGACTCTGCACACAACCCAGCAACGCCAGACAAGGCAACCCTGCCAGCCACAGCCGTCGGGGCAATAATCGTTGAAAAATGTGTCGCATATTCACCAGACTTAGAGCCTATCCCAGTGGGCGTAATTGTTGCAGGCAGTTTGGACACGGACAGCGCGGAGAAACCGGAGCGTACACATAGTACGTGATGATTTCGAGCACTGCCCGGAGCCAAACTGGCAAATAAAATAGCCTGATGGGATAGGCTCTTAACATTATTTTGTGTTTTTCGACGACGGTAATTCAATGCGGAAACAAACGTCTTGCCCGCTTTCGTCGACCAGATACAGTTCCCCCTGCATACGGCGAATACAATCCCTGGCAATGCTTAATCCCAGACCACTGCCCTTCACCGCCCCTTTTCGCTGGTGGCTTCCCTGAAAAAAGGGTTCGAAGATCATGGCGCGTTCTTCTTGCGGAATGGGCGTGCCTGTATTGATGACATCAATATAAACCCGCGCACCATGTAAACTGCTGCGAAGGCAAATGTTACCGGATTCAGCCCCGTAGTGCACCGCATTGGAGTAAAGATTATCCAGCACGCTCATCAGCAGCATTGGCTCCGCCAGGCAAGCTGTTGCTTTGAGATCGACGTCGGTATGCATCATTTTAGCCCGTGCTGGCAAGCTATGAGCGGAAACCACCATCTCCACCAACGGTGCCAGCTCTACGTTCTCCAGTTCCACCGCGCCGTCCGCCTGTTTACGGTTGTAATCAAGCAGTTGTTCGATCAGTTTTTGCAAATTGCGGCTACTGCTATCAAGAATGCTCACCACCTCTTTTTGCTCTGGCGTAAGCGGCCCGACAACCTGGTCAGCCAGTAATTCCGTGCCTTCGCGCATACTCGCCAGCGGCGTTTTTAATTCATGAGATAAATGACGTAAGAACTGGTGCCGCTGGGATTCCAGCCATGACAGGCGCTCGCTTAACCAAAGAATACGCTGCCCAACCGAACGTAACTCACTCGGGCCACTGAACGAAACGCTATTGCCCAGAGAACGCCCTTCCCCCAGACGGTTGATCATCCGTTCAATATTTTTCACCGGACCGATAATCATCCGCGTGAAAAGCAGCACCATCACCAGGCTCACCAGAAATAGCACCAGCGACTGCCAGCCAAAATATTGCCCACGTTCGGCGATTTCGCGTTGTAACTGCTGCCCGCGAGAGAACACCACAGCGCGAGTGGCTTGAACCATTTCGGTATTGGCATTGGCGAAGGCTTCCAGACGTGCGGCGGCAGCGGTATCGGGACCGCTGTTGTTACACTGAAGTTGAGCCAGATTGTTCAAATCCTGACGCAATGCCTGATAGAGTTTATCGTCCGGCAACACGCCTGCGTGGGCATCAAGCATTTCACTGTAACGCTTGCGCTGGCTTTGATACACCTTCGCCAAAGTGGGATCATCCAGCACACAATACTGACGGTAGCTACGCTCCATCTCCAGCGCCGCGTTGGTCATCGCTTCACTGCGCCGGGCATCGATAAGCGTCGTGCGATTGACCAGCGCCGCCTGATCGCTAAGTGCATTCAGGCTTTGCCAGGCTTGCCATGCCAGCACCAGCAAAGGGAGCAAAATGAGCAAGAATGCCAGCATTACCAGCTGTCGTAATGAGCGGGGAAAAACGGGCCAGCGTTTCAAGGTGTTACTCTCGTCAGACGCGAATAGACTGATGCTAACCGAGGGGACGTTCAGATACAACAAAGCCGGGAATTACCCGGCTTTGTTGTGGAATAAGGCGGTGCCTAACTCGACGTTTCGCCCGATGGTTGATATAGCTAAGCTGATATCAGAAGTTGGACGGCAGGCACCTTGTTGTGCGTCATTCTAATTTTATGTAGCACGTCCCGAAGGGGCTGACATAAGTCGGTGAATGAGCCACTGGTTATTATTATGCAGTAACTGTGCCAATAAATAAAATAGTTTGATAACGTACTGATAAACGTAGCTTTGATGAATTAATGGCTACTCCACTGTTTGGCTATAAATCAGCCACTGTGTCGTTTAAAAGAGACATCCAAAGATGAAATTGTTTGTTTTAAATTAAATCAACAAGTTAAGTGTCACCTATAAGCGACACGGTAAATCACACATTGTCGTGATTTACAGACACAAAAAAGCTCCCGGTGTTGGGAGCTTATAATTGTTGGCTAAGTGGTTGTGTGTAACGCCACATCCGGCCTACAAAATATTGCAAATTCAATACATTGCAGGAAACATCCGAGCCAACCAGACAAGCATAGCGCATCAGGCGATGCGCATATTGCCCGATATCTTAACCCAGCTGCTTACGCGCATTGCGGAAAATACGCATCCATGGCCCATCCTCGCCCCAGTTTTCCGGATGCCATGAATTGCTGACAGTACGGAAAACACGCTCCGGGTGCGGCATCATAATGGTGACACGACCGCTTTCAGTCGTGACCGCCGTAATACCGTTCGGGGAACCGTTCGGGTTAGCCGGGTAAGTTTCGGTGACTTTGCCGAAGTTATCGACATAGCGCAGCGCCACCAGCCCTTTGCTTTCCAGTGCTGCCAGATGAGCCGCATCGCGCACTTCCACACGCCCTTCACCGTGAGAAACGGCAATCGGCATCTGTGAACCCACCATTCCCTGCAACAGCAGCGACGGGCTTTGAGTCACTTCAACCAGGCTGAAACGCGCTTCAAAGCGATCCGAGGTATTACGCACAAAACGTGGCCACAACTCGCTACCCGGGATCAGTTCACGCAGATTAGACATCATTTGGCAACCGTTACATACCCCCAGCGCCAGCGTTTGCGGACGGTGGAAGAAGGTTGCAAACTCATCGCGTACACGATTATTGAACAGGATTGATTTCGCCCAGCCTTCACCTGCGCCCAATACGTCGCCGTAGGAGAAACCACCGCACGCTACCAGGGCGTGGAAATCCTCCAGGCCCGTGCGTCCAGCCAGCAGGTCGCTCATATGTACGTCGATTGCATCGAAGCCTGCACGGTGAAAAGCTGCCGCCATTTCCACATGCGAGTTCACGCCCTGCTCACGCAGCACGGCAACTTTCGGGCGCGCGCCAGTGGCAATAAATGGTGCCGCCACATCTTCGTTGATATCGAACGACAATTTCACATTCAGACCCGGATCGGCATCGTTAGATTTCGCCTGGTGTTCCTGGTCGGCACATTCCGGGTTGTCACGCAGGCGCTGCATCTGCCAGGTAGTTTCTGCCCACCAGACACGCAACGTGGTGCGGCTTTCGCTGAATACCGCCTGTCCGTTGGCAGTAATCACAAAACGGTCACCGGAAACCGCCTGACCGACATAATGGATGCAATCAGCAAGGCCGTGCTGTGCCAGTAGGGTTTCTACTGCTTCACGTTCTGCTGCGCGTACCTGAATCACCGCACCCAGCTCTTCGTTAAACAACGCAGCCAGGCGATCCTCTCCGAGAGAGGCGATATCCGCTTCAATGCCGCAATGACCGGCAAACGCCATTTCCGCCAGCGTTACCAGCAGGCCGCCATCAGAGCGGTCGTGGTACGCGAGCAGCTTACGCTGTGCTACCAGCGCCTGAATCGCGTCATAGAAGCCTTTCAGTTGCGCGACGTCACGTACATCTGCCGGTTTGTCGCCAAGCTGACGATAAACCTGCGCCAGCGCCGTTGCGCCCAGCGCGTTATTGCCTTTGCCCAAATCAATCAGCAGCAGTGCGTTATCTTCGGTAGAAAGCTGCGGCGTGATGGTGTGACGTACATCTTCCACGCGGGCAAATGCAGAAATCACCAGCGACAGCGGTGACGTCATTTCGCGCTCTTCGTTACCTTCCTGCCAGCGGGTTTTCATCGACATAGAGTCTTTACCCACCGGGATCGTCAGGCCCAGCGCCGGACAAAGCTCTTCGCCCACGGCTTTAACGGCTTCATACAGGCCCGCATCTTCACCAGGGTGGCCTGCCGCCGCCATCCAGTTGGCGGAAAGTTTAATGCGTTTGATATCGCCAATCTGTGTTGCGGCAATATTGGTTAACGCTTCACCGACCGCCAGACGGGCAGAGGCGGCGAAATCCAGCAGCGCAACCGGCGCACGCTCGCCAATCGCCATCGCTTCACCGTAGTAGCTGTCGAGGCTGGCGGTAGTGACCGCGCAGTTAGCGACCGGCACCTGCCACGGACCCACCATCTGATCGCGCGCCACCATGCCGGTTACGCTGCGGTCACCGATGGTCACCAGGAAAGTTTTCTCCGCCACGGTCGGCAGATGCAGTACGCGTTTCACCGCGTCTGCAATGGTGATCCCTTCACGGACCAGCGCATCGCCCTTCGCTTTCAGCGTTTGTACATCGCGGGTCATCTTCGGCGTTTTACCAAGCAGGACGTCCAGCGGCAGATCGATCGGCTGATTATCAAAATGACGATCGTGCAGAGAAAGATGCAGTTCTTCGGTCGCTTCACCAATCACCGCGTAGGGTGCGCGCTCACGCTTACACAGTTCGTCAAACAGCGGTAATTGATCGGCAGCAACCGCCAGCACGTAGCGTTCCTGGGATTCGTTACACCAGATTTCCAGCGGGCTCATGCCCGGTTCGTCGCTCAGAATGTCGCGCAGTTCGAATTTACCGCCGCGCCCGCCGTCGCTCACCAGTTCCGGCATCGCGTTAGAAAGACCGCCTGCGCCAACGTCGTGGATAAACAGAATTGGGTTAGCATCACCAAGCTGCCAGCAACGGTCGATCACTTCCTGGCAGCGACGCTCCATCTCCGGGTTGTCGCGCTGTACGGAAGCAAAGTCGAGGTCAGCATCAGACTGACCAGACGCCATAGAAGACGCCGCGCCGCCGCCAAGACCGATATTCATTGCCGGGCCGCCGAGAACGACCAGCTTCGCACCAACGTTGATCTCGCCTTTTTGTACGTGATCGGCGCGAATGTTGCCGATCCCGCCCGCCAGCATGATCGGTTTGTGATAACCGCGCAGCTCTTCGCCGTTGTGGCTGTTCACTTTTTCTTCATAAGTACGGAAGTAGCCGTTCAGTGCCGGACGACCAAATTCGTTGTTAAACGCCGCGCCGCCCAGCGGGCCTTCGGTCATGATGTCCAGCGCGGCGACAATGCGCTCAGGCTTACCGAAATCTTCTTCCCACGGCTGTTCGAAGCCAGGAATTCGCAGGTTGGAAACGGAGAAACCAACCAGACCGGCTTTCGGCTTCGCGCCGCGCCCGGTGGCACCTTCATCGCGGATTTCACCGCCGGAACCGGTCGCCGCGCCCGGCCACGGAGAAATCGCCGTCGGGTGGTTGTGAGTTTCGACTTTCATCAGAATATGCGCCGGTTCCTGATGGAAATCGTAGCGGCCCGTTTCGTGGTCAGCAAAGTAGCGGCCCACTTCAGAACCTTCCATTACGGCGGCGTTATCTTTATAAGCAGAGAGAACATGATCCGGCGTGGTTTCGAAGGTGTTTTTGATCATCTTAAACAGCGATTTCGGCTGCTGTTCACCGTCGATAATCCAGTCGGCATTAAAAATTTTGTGGCGGCAGTGCTCAGAGTTCGCCTGAGCGAACATATACAGCTCGATGTCGTTCGGGTTACGACCAAGCTTTGTGAAAGCATCCTGCAGATAGTCAATTTCATCTTCCGCCAGAGCCAGGCCAAGACGCAGGTTAGCGTCGATCAGCGCCTGACGGCCCTGCCCCAGCAAATCAACGCTGGTGACCGGAGTCGGTTGATAGTGGGCAAACAACTGCTCTGCATCATCTAAAGCAAAAAAGACCGTTTCCATCATGCGGTCGTGCAGTTCAGCGGTAACCTGCTGCCATTGTTCATTGGTCAGCGTACCGGCTTCTACATAGTAAGCAACGCCGCGCTCAAGGCGGTTTACCTGTTGCAGCCCGCAGTTATGGGCGATATCGGTCGCTTTTGAAGACCAGGGAGAGATGGTGCCTGGACGCGGGGTCACCAGCAGGAGTTTGCCTTGCGGGGCGTGGCTGGCGAGTGCCGGGCCATATTTCAGCAGGCGTTCAAGTTGTGCGTGCTCATCATCGTTTAACGGCGCATTGAGGTCAGCAAAATGGACATACTCGGCGTAAATAGTGTGAACCGGGAGCCTGGCAGCCTGAAAACGTGCCAGCAGTTTGTTGATTCGGAATGCCGACAGTGCAGGCGAACCACGCAGAATTTCCATCATAAGTCTCTCGTCTTCTAAGCTTTCGGTGTACCCAAGGGGGGGAAACGAGCGTCATTATAAAGAATCTGATGCGCTGACGAAACCGTTTGCGTGGAAATAAAATCACCAGCGTGAATTAGCAACGCGTGCCGCCAATGGCTGTAATAAGTTGCCAACTGGCGCAGGTTTACGCAAAATGCCGCTCATTTATGAGTAAACCTTTCACTATTATTACGTTTTTTCAAGCTGGGACGCGCACGACACAGAGAATTAACTAATTGAAAAAATTAAAGATTAATTATCTGTTCATCGGCATTCTGGCACTGCTGCTCGCGGTCGCTCTCTGGCCATCCATTCCCTGGTTTGGTAAAGCCGACAACCGTATCGCCGCCATTCAAGCGCGGGGAGAGTTGCGTGTGAGCACCATTCATACTCCCCTGACTTATAACGAAATCAACGGGAAACCTTTTGGCCTGGATTACGAACTGGCGAAACAGTTTGCCGATTACCTCGGCGTAAAACTGAAAGTGACCGTGCGGCAGAATATCAGCCAGCTGTTTGACGACCTCGATAATGGTAACGCCGACCTGCTGGCGGCAGGACTGGTCTATAACAGTGAGCGGGTAAAAAATTATCAGCCTGGCCCAACCTATTATTCCGTTTCACAACAACTGGTCTATAAAGTGGGTCAGTATCGACCACGGACGCTGGGCAATCTGACGGCAGAACAGTTGTCCGTCGCTCCAGGGCATGTTGTCATTAACGATCTGCAAAAACTGAAAGAGACTAAGTTCCCGGAATTAAGCTGGAAAGTGGACGACAGAAAAGGATCTGTGGAGTTAATGGAAGATGTTATCGAAGGTAAGCTCGATTACACCATTGCCGATTCTGTCGCTATCAGCCTGTTTCAGCGCGTTCACCCGGAACTTGCTGTGGCACTGGATATCACCGATGAACAACCGGTGACCTGGTTTAGTCAATTAGATAACGATAATACGCTTTCTGCGGCTCTGCTCGATTTCTTCAATGAAATGAATGAAGACGGCACACTGGCGCGTATTGAAGAGAAATATCTCGGACATGGCGATGATTTTGATTACGTTGATACACGCACATTTTTACGCGCCGTTGATGCGGTACTGCCGCAGTTAAAGCCTCTGTTTGAGAAATACGCCGAAGAAATTGACTGGCGTTTGCTGGCCGCTATTGCTTATCAGGAATCGCACTGGGATGCGCAGGCCACTTCGCCGACCGGTGTACGCGGCATGATGATGTTAACCAAAAATACCGCGCAAAGCCTGGGCATTACCGACCGCACTGATGCCGAACAAAGCATCAGCGGTGGCGCGCGTTACTTGCAGAATATGATGAGTAAAGTGCCAGAGAGCGTGCCAGAAAATGAGCGGATCTGGTTTGCGCTCGCCGCCTATAATATGGGCTATGCACATATGCTGGACGCCCGCGCCCTGACAGCAAAAACCAAAGGCAATCCTGACAGTTGGGCCGATGTCAAACAGCGTCTGCCTTTACTTAGCCAGAAACCCTATTACAGCAAGCTGACTTACGGCTATGCGCGTGGGCATGAAGCCTATGCTTATGTCGAAAATATTCGTAAGTATCAGATTAGCCTGGTGGGTTATCTGCAAGAGAAAGAGAAGCAGGCTACAGAAGCGGCGATGCAGCTGGCGCAGGATTATCCGGCGGTATCACCCGCTGAATTGGGTAAGGGAAAATTTCCCTTTCTCTCGTTTCTTTCGCAGTCGTCATCTAATTATCTGACGCACTCCCCTTCTCTACTGTTTTCCAGGAAAGGGAGTGAAGAGAAGCAAAATTAATCTGTAGCGGGTTGCGCTTTTTTCTGCGCTTTGATTTCCTGGCGGCGCATTCGGAAAAAATCGCTGAGTAGCGCCGCGCACTCATCCGCCAGTATTCCTTCCGTAATTTCCACTCGATGATTCATACCAGGATGGTGCAATACATCCATTAATGATCCGGCAGCGCCAGTTTTCGCATCACGCGCGCCAAAGACTACGCGACCAATACGGCTGTGGATCATCGCTCCGGCACACATCACGCATGGCTCCAGCGTGACATACAACGTGGCGTCGATCAGGCGATAATTCTGCATCACCAGCCCTCCTTGCCGCAGCGCCATGATTTCTGCATGTGCAGTAGGATCATGACGTCCTATCGGACGATTCCATCCTTCGCCGATTACGCGATTGTTATGCACTAATACCGCGCCGACCGGCACTTCTCGCTCGTCCCAGGCACGTTTCGCCAGCGTCAGCGCATGACGCATCCAGTATTCGTGGCTAAATTCGACTTCAGACAAAAAGAAAACTCCGGTTATAAAAGCGCGGCGCATTATACACGGACGCTATGCTTTACTCTATTCCAGTTGCTGGAGTTCACCGCGAGGCGTTACCCGCCAGCGATGCTGACAAAAATAGAGTAGCGGATTGTCCTGATTACTGTCGCTATAGCCACTGTACAGCCGCAGCGGTGTGCCGATTTTGCGTTCCAGTTGCGCGACCTTTTCATGGCCAAGACAGCGCATAGTCAGCACCCAGCCGCCATAGCCGCGCTGGATCTGACTGGCGATAAGATTAACGCGTGGCAGCCACGGCGTATCGAAATAAACCGCTTCGACCAAAGCCTGAGGGGAACCGGTAATCAACCAAATGTCAGCATCGGAGCTTAGCAAATAGCTGGTCAGACGTTCCTGCACTAGCGGGAACGCCGTAACATTGTCGCGAAACCAATGCACGAAATCGGCTTGTAACGCCTGTAAACGTGCTTCGCTATGACCAAAGGTACAGCCCCATAGCAGCAGACTCATCGGCCAACGTGCCGCTCGCCCCTTGATTAATAATGCAATGACAATGACCGGCAACAGCGGCAGAACAAGTAACGCATTCAGCGGCTGTCGGCGCAGTAAGTAGCGCAGAAAACTGCCGAACATATCCTGTTGATGCAATGTTCCATCTAAGTCAAAAAACACCACACGGCGCTCGTGAGTTGCCAAACCATACCCCTCTGGACTGATACATCCTGATTAATTTTCACTACCAGATAGCCTAACAGATAGATCATCACTTTTCCGGCAACAATCTATCGCATAATGGTTGACTGGAATTTTTAATTCATGGCAATTAACTTTGATGGAATATAATATTCTCTCGCTTGTGTCTCATATTGCCTGTTGTCGCCATTAATTCATCGCGAGGAAAGATATGAACGGCTTACTTCGTATCCGTCAGCGTTACCAGGGGCTTGCCCAGAGTGATAAAAAGCTGGCGGACTATCTCCTGCTACAACCGGACACTGCCCGCCACCTTAGTTCTCAACAACTGGCCAACGAAGCCGGAGTCAGTCAGTCCAGCGTAGTGAAGTTCGCGCAAAAACTTGGCTATAAAGGTTTTCCGGCACTTAAATTGGCGTTAAGCGAAGCTCTGGCAAGCCAACCGGAATCGCCCTCCGTACCCATTCATAACCAAATTCGCGGTGATGATCCGTTACGGCTGGTTGGCGAAAAGCTGATTAAAGAAAATACGGCTGCCATGTACGCAACACTGAACGTCAATAGTGAGGAGAAGCTACATGAATGCGTGTCGATGCTTCGTTCTGCGCGACGGGTTATTCTGACTGGTATTGGCGCTTCCGGTCTGGTGGCGCAGAATTTTGCCTGGAAGCTGATGAAGATTGGTTTTAATGCTGCCGCTGAGCGTGATATGCACGCGTTGCTTGCAACAGTGCAAGCTTCGTCACCGGACGATTTGTTATTAGCCATCTCATACACAGGTGTACGGCGCGAGTTAAACCTGGCAGCAGATGAAATGCTGCGAGTGGGTGGAAAAGTGCTGGCAATCACCGGTTTCACCCCCAATGCCCTGCAACAGCGCGCTTCTCATTGCCTGTATACCATTGCCGAAGAACAAGCGACAAACAGTGCTTCGATCTCCGCATGTCATGCTCAGGGAATGTTAACGGATTTGCTGTTCATTGCGCTGATCCAGCAGGATCTGGAACTGGCACCAGAACGTATTCGTCATAGTGAGGCGCTGGTGAAAAAACTGGTTTGAGTAAAGAATGCGCGTATAATGCCCGCCCGGTTTGTGTTGTTTTGAGAGTTTCCTTATGGCGCTGTTAATCACTAAAAAATGCATCAATTGTGATATGTGTGAACCCGAATGCCCGAATGAGGCGATTTCGATGGGTGAACATATCTACGAGATTAACAGCGACAAGTGTACCGAATGCGTAGGTCATTACGAGACGCCAACCTGCCAGAAAGTGTGCCCGATCCCCAATACTATTGTGAAAGATCCGGCGCATGTTGAAACAGAAGAACAGTTGTGGGACAAGTTTGTGCTGATGCATCATGCGGATAAGATTTAGTATTTTTCCTCTGGAGCAGGATATTGCTTATTCAGTCGTGTAAAAACGAAATTATTATATTTATTTTTATGATGTCATTAATAAAAACATTCATTAAATGAATTTCGATAATATCTGCGCAGACACTTAATTATTATTAAAGGCGCGTCTGGCTGGTTAAGCCGACGCGCCTTAAGTACGTTTCCTGATGTTACAAGAACAGAAGGATCAGCTGTAAAACAGCAATGACGACTTTAATAACCCGTTTAATAAGGTATCGACAATCAGTCATTCGTTTTTCCTTAAACAAGGAATGCAGCCGTTCAGATTAGCCCTTACATCTCCCCAAAACTGAACGTGCGAGTTATTGAGGGTACATGCTGCACTCCGCACCAGAGCTTTGACGACACCACTCGTTTCAATGGGGGAATTCAGTGATATGGTGTAAAGCACAGCAAAATCTCCAATAACGAAGCCAATTTTAAAGTGCTTATGAATTGGCAGTCACGTTAATCTTTCCATCGATATCGAATTCTTCGTCAAGGCTCGAGTTTTTATGCTAAAGATTGCAAGTTGCTTGTAAAAGATAACCCCCCTGATCCATAATCACTCCCGTTGAGGGTGCGTGCTGCACAATATTATTTAAGTTATAAAGTAAAACCCCCGTTCCTTACCAGTTCGGGGGTTTTACTTTTTAAAAGAACGGTATTATTTAGGTGTTCGAGAAAGAGTTTTAACTTTCAATTATTACCGTGGCGCAAGCATAGTGGCGTTCATCTGCCAGCGTCACATGCATATGTGCGACACCCAGCTTTTCTGCCAATTTTAACGCCTCGCCCCACAACCGCAGCCGTGGCTTGCCGAGTTCATCGTTGAACACTTCAAACTGATTAAATGCCAGGCCATTGCGGATCCCAGTACCAAACGCTTTTGCCGCCGCTTCTTTCACGGCAAAACGCTTCGCCAGAAAACGCACCGGCTGATGGTGCGTTTTCCAGATCTCCCATTCATTATCGCTTAATACGCGTCGTGCCAGCCGATCACCGGATCGGGCGATCACCGCTTCAATACGGGCAATCTCCACGATATCCGTGCCTAAACCTAATATTGCCATTAGCCACGCGCTTCCAGCATCAGACGCTTCATTTCTGCCACCGCATCTTTCAGTCCGGTCATCACCGCACGACCGATAATGGCATGTCCGATATTCAGTTCGTGCATCTCAGGGATGGCGGCGATGGCTTTCACATTATGATAGGTCAGACCGTGACCGGCATTAACTTTCAGACCGAGGCTTGCGGCAAAGGTCGCAGCTTTAGTAATACGCGCCAGCTCTTGCGCCTGTTCAGCATCAGTTTTGGCATCGGCGTAACAGCCTGTGTGGATCTCAATAAACGGTGCGCCAACCTCAGCGGCAGCTTTGATCTGATCTTCATTGGCGTCGATAAACAGAGAAACCTGAATCCCGGCATCTGCCAGACGTTTACAAGCATCGCGCATTTTGTCACGCTGACCCGCAACGTCCAGGCCGCCTTCGGTTGTCACTTCCTGACGCTTTTCCGGCACCAGGCAGCAAAAATGCGGCTTCGTCTCAACGGCAATCGCCAACATCTCTTCAGTCACCGCCATTTCCAGATTCATGCGGGTATCCAGCGTCTGACGCAGGATTCGCACATCGCGGTCGGTAATGTGGCGACGATCTTCGCGCAAATGCACGGTAATGCCATCAGCACCCGCCTGCTCGGCAATAAACGCCGCCTGTACCGGGTCTGGATAAGCAGTACCACGCGCATTACGCAGCGTTGCGATATGGTCAATGTTGACGCCTAACAGTAATTCAGCCATGACAATCCTCATCAGTCATTATGTGTTTTCACCGTTCGCTTAGGCATAAACTGCCGGAACAGTTCCCTGCTTTTTAAAGGTTTACCGCCAAGATAAGGCTTAAGCGCCATGCGGGTAAAGCGTTTCGCTGCTCGCAATGTGTCGGCGTCAGGAAATTCCCGCGCGTGTAACGCTTTCAACTGCCTCCCGGTGAAAGTTTTATTGTCGATAACCACACTGGCAATAAAACCTTTCTCTTCGCGATAACGATACGTCATGGTGTCATCTACCGGCTCACCGCTACCTGCGCAATGGGTAAAGTTGACCCCATAACCCAAATGCCCGAGCAACGCCAGCTCAAAGCGACGCAACGCCGGTTCTGGCGTACCAGTGGCACCTGCCAGAGACTGAATGCAGTGCAAGTAATCGAAAAAGAGTTCCGAGAAGCGCGTCTCGTATTCCAGAACGCGGGAGAGAAGTTCGTTGATGTACAGACCGCTGTAAAGCGTAATACCGCTTAAT
Organism: Escherichia sp. MOD1-EC5495; assembly: GCF_002965965.1. NCBI lineage: Bacteria > Pseudomonadati > Pseudomonadota > Gammaproteobacteria > Enterobacterales > Enterobacteriaceae > Escherichia > Escherichia sp. MOD1-EC5495. The sequence continues at coordinate 23,880 of NZ_PTRI01000007.1, read as the reverse complement.
GGCAGCGCCAGCGAGACAGCTTCGGCACTGCGCAGCGTTTTGACTTCACCGCGCCCGCCGAAGCGTAGCAAGAGAGGTGTGAAAGGCTGCAATGCGCCTTTCACGGTAGAACGTTTTGAACGTGCGCCTTTGGCAACCAGACGCACGCGTCCCGATTCCTCCGTAAAGACGTCCAGCATCAGGCTGGTTTCGCTCCACGGGCGACTATGCAGGACAAATGCGCGCTGCCAGCCTTCCATCATACTCGTCGCCTTTCAAGTTGCAGGTGCCCTGGCTGCAACTGTTCCCCCTGGTCACTTACTTTAGTAAGTGACCAGGGATTCACGGTCTTGCCGCCTTCCTGCACCTCGAAAGTCATAGAGTGTGCTAATTAGAGATCGTCAACGTAACCGAGACTACGCAGCGCACGTTCGTCGTCGGCCCAGCCGGATTTCACTTTCACCCACAGCTCAAGGTGGACAGGCGCTTCGAACATTTCCTGCATGTCTTTACGCGCTTCAATCCCGATGGTTTTGATCTTGGCCCCTTTGTTGCCAATCACCATCTTCTTCTGCCCTTCGCGCTCAACGAGAATCAAACCGTTGATGTCATAGCCGCCGCGCTCATTGGTGACAAAACGTTCGATTTCCACGGTCACGGAGTACGGCAGTTCTGCACCGAGGAAACGCATCAGTTTTTCGCGGATGATTTCAGACGCCATAAAACGCTGTGAGCGATCGGTGATGTAATCTTCCGGGAAGTGATGGGTCGCTTCAGGCAGATGCTTACGCACGATTGCCGCAATAGTGTCGACATTCAGCCCGGTTTCAGCAGAGATCGGCACGATATCGAGGAAATTCATCTGGCTTGCCAGGAACTGCAGATGCGGCAGAAGATCGGCTTTCTCCTGCACGTTGTCCACTTTGTTCACCGCGAGGATCACCGGCGCTTTGCCATCACGCAGCTTGTTGAGCACCATTTCATCGTCCGGCGTCCAGCGGGTGCCTTCAACGACAAAAATCACCAGCTCAACGTCGCCAATGGAGCTGCTCGCCGCTTTGTTCATCAGGCGGTTAATGGCGCGTTTTTCTTCCATATGCAGACCTGGGGTATCGACGTAGATCGCCTGATACGCGCCTTCAGTATGGATACCCACAATGCGGTGACGGGTTGTCTGCGCTTTGCGGGAAGTGATGGAGATTTTCTGCCCCAACAGTTTGTTCAGCAGGGTGGATTTGCCAACGTTCGGGCGTCCGACGATGGCAATAAATCCGCAGTAACTTTTATCGATGCTCATTCCAGCTCCAGTTTTTTCAACGCCTGTTCGGCGGCAGCCTGTTCAGCCTTACGGCGGCTTGAACCTGTGCCAACCACCGGTTCGCTCAGGCCGCTAACCTGGCAGTGGATAGTAAATTCCTGATCGTGCGCTTCGCCACGTACCTGAACTACCAGATAAGTTGGCAGAGGCAGATGGCGCCCCTGCAAATATTCTTGCAAGCGCGTTTTCGGATCTTTTTGTTTATCGCCTGGGCTAATTTCGTCCAGACGGGTTTGATACCAGTTAAGGATTAATTTCTCGACGGTCTGAATATCGCTGTCGAGGAATACGCCGCCAATTAATGCTTCGACGGTGTCAGCAAGAATCGACTCGCGACGAAATCCACCGCTTTTAAGTTCACCCGGCCCTAAACGTAAGCACTCACCTAACTCAAATTCACGCGCCAGTTCTGCCAGCGTATTGCCACGGACTAGCGTGGCGCGCATCCGGCTCATATCCCCTTCATCCACACGAGGGAAACGGTGATACAGCGCATTGGCGATAACGTAGCTCAAAATAGAGTCGCCTAAAAATTCTAAACGCTCGTTATGTTTGCTGCTGGCACTACGATGGGTTAATGCCTGCTGCAACAGCTCCTGATGATTAAAAGTGTAGCCCAGCTTCCGTTGAAGCCGATTAATTACGATGGGGTTCATGCGATACCAATAAATAAATGCGTCAACAATTCAGCACACGAAACAGACCTGATATGCAGGGTTCTGCTAACAGCTTTGCAGCAGTTTCAGTTGACCTGTATATGGGGACCAACGCTGTTTCGTGTGCCGTGGCGACCTGGAGGTGCCAACCTTAAACTTCGGGGGAATATTCTATACACAACGACGGGGGATGTCGTTAGCCACGGGAGATTTATCTCATAAATAATTCACGTTGTCGCCATAACGGCGACAACGTGAACGGATAACAGCAATTAGTGAATGCCACCAATGCGACTTAAGCGCACGCCTGTCGGCCATTCACCTTCTTGCTTATCGAAACTCATCCAGATAGCCGTTGCCCGACCGACCAGATTCGCTTCCGGCACAAAGCCCCAGTAACGGCTGTCCGCGCTGTTATCGCGATTATCACCCATCATGAAGTATTGCCCTGGCGGAACAATCCAGGTTGCCAGTTGTTGTCCTGGTTGCTGGTAATACATCCCCACCTGATCCTGCGCAATCGGCACGGTCAGGATACGATGCGTTACATCGCCCAGTGTCTCTTTACGTTCAGAAAGACGAATACCGTTTTCTTTAGTTTCGTTTTTCGGCACCTCAAAGAATCCGCTGGTTGCTTCCCCGCCGTTACGACGTGAGAAGGTCTGTACGAAATCGCTCGGCTCCACGTTGGAATAGGTGACCGGCAACGCGTTTTCACACGCCTGACCGGAACTGCATCCCGGTTGAATAGTCACTTCTTTCGCTACCGGATCGTAAGTGACTTTATCGCCCGGTAATCCCACCGCACGCTTGATGTAATCAAGCTTTGGATCTTCCGGGTATTTAAAGACCACAATATCGCCACGTTTCGGATGACCGGTTTCGATCAGCGTTTTCTGGTAGATAGGGTCTTTAATGCCGTAAGCAAACTTCTCTACCAGAATAAAGTCACCGATTAACAGAGTCGGCATCATCGAACCTGACGGGATCTGGAACGGTTCATAAATAAACGAACGCACAATCAATACGATAGCCAGCACCGGAAATACAGAAGCGCCGGTTTCCAGCCAACCAGGCTTCGGCGCAACTTTTTTCAGCGTTGCTTTATCCAGTGAGTCCCCGGCAGCCGCTTGCGCCGCTGCCTGACGTTCCCGCCGTTTAGGTGCGAAAAAGAATTTATCCACGCACCACAAAATGCCCGTCACCAGTGTGGCAATCACCAGAATCAGGGCAAACATATTCGCCATGCCAACTCCTAATGGTTATTTGTTGTCTTTGCCGACGTGCAGAATGGCGAGGAACGCTTCCTGCGGCAGTTCGACGTTACCGATCTGCTTCATGCGTTTCTTACCTTCTTTCTGCTTCTGCAGCAGCTTTTTCTTACGGCTGATATCGCCGCCATAACATTTAGCCAGTACGTTTTTACGCAGCTGTTTCACGGTGGAACGCGCAATGATGTGCGTTCCAATCGCAGCCTGAATGGCGATATCAAACTGCTGGCGGGGGATCAGATCTTTCATCTTCTCCACCAGCTCGCGACCACGGTTTTGCGAATTATCACGGTGGGTGATCAACGCCAGCGCATCAACACGTTCACCGTTGATTAAAACGTCAACACGCACCATGTCGGACGCCTGGAAGCGTTTGAAGTTGTAATCCAAAGACGCATAACCACGCGAGGTAGATTTCAGGCGATCGAAGAAGTCGAGTACCACTTCCGCCATCGGGATCTCATACGTCAGTGCCACCTGGTTCCCGTGATAAACCATGTTGGTCTGTACGCCGCGTTTTTCTACGCACAACGTAATGACGTTACCAAGATACGCCTGCGGCAGCAGCATGTGACACTCTGCTATCGGCTCGCGCAGTTCATAGATGTTATTCACCGCTGGCAGCTTAGACGGGCTGTCGACGTAGATAACTTCTTTCCCCGTAGTTTCTACTTCATACACTACTGTCGGAGCGGTAGTAATCAGGTCAAGATCGTACTCGCGTTCCAGACGTTCCTGAATAATCTCCATGTGCAGCAGGCCGAGGAAGCCACAGCGGAAACCAAAGCCCAGCGCCGTGGAGCTTTCCGGCTCGTAGAACAAAGAGGCATCGTTGAGACTCAATTTACCCAGCGCATCGCGGAAGGCTTCATAGTCGTCGGAACTTACCGGGAACAGACCGGCGTAAACCTGCGGTTTAACTTTCTTAAATCCTGGCAGCGCCTTTTCTGCCGGATTACGCGCCAGCGTTAAGGTGTCACCGACTGGTGCGCCGTGAATATCTTTAATCGCACATACCAACCAGCCTACTTCGCCACATTTCAGCTCTGTACGGTCAACTTGCTTCGGCGTGAAAATACCCAGACGGTCGGCGTTATAAGTCTGCCCGGTACTCATGACTTTCACTTTGTCGCCCTTACGCAGGGTGCCGTTTTTAATACGGATAAGTGAAACAACGCCCAGGTAGTTGTCGAACCAGGAGTCGATAATCAGAGCCTGCAACGGGCCTTCCGGATCGCCTTCCGGCGGTGGGATGTCGCGCACCAGACGTTCGAGAACGTCCTGCACACCAACGCCGGTTTTCGCCGAGCAACGCACTGCGTCGGTGGCGTCGATTCCAACGATATCTTCAATTTCTTCCGCCACGCGTTCAGGATCGGCTGCCGGCAGGTCAATCTTGTTCAGTACCGGCACTACCTCAAGATCCATTTCCATTGCGGTGTAGCAGTTTGCCAGGGTTTGCGCTTCTACGCCCTGCCCGGCGTCAACCACCAGCAATGCACCTTCACAAGCGGCCAGCGAACGCGATACTTCATAAGAGAAGTCCACATGACCAGGGGTGTCGATAAAGTTAAGTTGATAGGTTTCGCCATCGGATGCTTTATAGTCCAGCGTCACGCTCTGCGCTTTGATAGTTATGCCACGCTCACGCTCAAGATCCATGGAATCGAGAACCTGTGCCTCCATTTCACGGTCAGACAGGCCACCGCAGATCTGGATAATACGGTCAGACAGCGTCGATTTACCGTGGTCAATGTGAGCTATGATCGAAAAGTTACGTATATTCTTCATAAAGTATGATTATTGTGCCTTAATGCCCGGTTAACCAGGCTTTTAGAAGTCGCTGTTCTGAGCTTAACGTCTGTATTAATAGAAACGCCGCATTCTACACTACAACATTGAGGCGAGGAAATGTTCATACCGTATGGATTGTGGTATCTGGAAACGTCCTCGCATTTGTTATGCAAAATACAACAAAGCCAGTGAAATCACTGGCTCGCGTCTTCCGAAGATGTTTCAAATCGCACAAGGCCAGGCGGCAATGCCACGCTTAAGATGACAGGTTGCCATTCTGCCCGGGCAGCAAACTTACGTGAGTATCCACGCGCAATGAGGAATCCGCCAACGCCGCCGAGAATCGCACCGCACAATGCTGCAATATCTGAAGCAAAGAGTAGCTGAAATAACGAAGCGATGAGGAATAATCCCACTAGCGGCGACATATAAACCAGTAATGCGGAGCTGAGCAGGCTGCCTTCGGCGATTCCCAATTCCACTTTTTGCCCCGGCACTAACGGTTCATCACAGGGTACGACGATGGTATGTGTGGTTTGCGGGCCAAGTTTATTCAACACGCGGCTACCGCAACCAGCACGGGAAGCGCAGCTGCTGCATGAGGCTTTGACATCACAACTGACCAGCGCCTGCCCGTTTTTCCAGGAGACGACAGTGGCCCACTCTTTAATCATTGCCCTGCCCCAAACTTAATATTCTCGGCAATGCGCTTCGCCGTTTGCGGTGGCAGTTCACCAACAATGGTGATTTCGGCGTTATCACGTACGCTGGTACTAACGGTTCTGCGTCCGGTGCGCAACATCTGGTCGGTGCTCGATGGCGTAGCACGGTTAACGTTTACCGAAAAGCTGAATAATCCGTCGGAATAGAGACGTGATTCGATAGGCATGTTGTCCATCGTCGGTAGCGGACGCCGACTGCTGGAAACTTCGCTAAACCCCTGGGGCAACCAGGTTGGAGCCCAGTTAAATTTGGCTTTTTCCCCCACAGGTACAGAAAGCAGCGGTGGCAAGTTCGCCTTCGCCAGCGTCTGCATACTGCTGCTGATATCCTGATTGACGTTGAAAGCAATCACACGGAATTGTTCCAGCGTTTCACCATCGCGATCAAGGAGATCTACCCGCATCGGTAATTTCGATTCGGTGTCCATCCATACGATGTAGCTGTAGCGTGTGCCATCACGGGCGACTACGCGGATTACCTCACATAAGCGGTCAGCAATACGCGTGCGCCCCACGGAGATAAAGTCGTAGTAAGGAGAAAGGCGTTTGAAATCGGTATAGATGAGCGATGGCAGAGAATCAACAATGTAATCGCCATTAAGTGTGAACGGTTCAAGACCCGGTTCAAAATAGCTGATTTCATTGCCGCGCTGTACCACTTCCCGGCGCGGGCCATCCATTTGCAACAACTGTGCAAGAGGACGGTTATCGAGGCGTGCATGTCGATAACGCAGAGACTCAACACCTTGTTTATTGATGCTGATGAATGACAGCTCGTAATTCAGTGACTGACTAGCCAGGTTCATCTGCTGTAATAACGCCCCGGACGCAGGGGGGGCCGAGGCGTTAGCAGAGAATAACAGGCTACCTGTCACTAATGACATGGCAAACCAAAGTTGCTTCATTACTGCGATTGCGTTCCTAAAGTTTGAATTCCTGGCACCTGTACAGCGGCTTGCTGTGTTTGTGCCTGCTCAAACTGAAGCTGTTCGGAGTGGAGTCGACGTTGCAGTTCGTAATCCTGCAACATGGCATTAATGCGACGACGCTGCTCCTGTACCTGCTGCTGTTGACCATTATTCGCGGTCGCTTCAGAAGGCACTCCCAGACTTACCGGACTGGCTTTACCCATCATCGGCAGAGTATTAAATACCGGAGTTTCGGGCTGCTGGGACGTTTCAGATTGTCCATTATAGTGCTGGACGCCAACGATAACTGCAAGCGATACACACGCCGCTACGCCCATTTGGGTAAGCTGTGCCGCCCATGGACGTACTTTCTGCCAAAATGGCATTTTCTGCCATTGATGCGGTGCAGGCTGAGCCTCTGGGATCAATGTCGTCGGTTGACGTACTGGCTCTTCTTCAATGGCAGCCATCACGCGGGAAGAGATATCGAAATGAAGCACCTCGGGAGTATCACCCCGCATAGAGTCACGGATTAAGTGATAGTTTTCCCAGGTTTTCTGCATTTCCGGGTTGTGAGCCAGTTCGTTAAGCAGCTCACTATCCAGCGTTTCGCCATCCATTAAAGCGGAAAGTTGTTCTTTCTGCATGCCTAATACCCTTATCCAGTATCCCGCTATCGTCAACGCCTGATAAGCGGTTGAACTTTATTATCAATAGCTTCCCTCGCTCGGAAGATACGTGAACGCACCGTACCCACCGGACAATCCATGATAGCGGCTATCTCTTCATAGCTCAGGCCATCCAGCTCCCGCAAGGTTATTGCCATGCGTAAATCTTCCGGGAGGGACTCAATAGTTCGGAAAACTATCTGTCTCAGTTCTTCTGACAACATTAAGTTCTCAGGGTTCGAAATTTCTTTTAGCGCGCCGCCACTTTCGAAGTTTTCAGCTTCAATGGCATCCACATCACTGGAAGGTGGACGACGCCCCTGAGCAACCAGGTAATTTTTTGCCGTATTAACAGCAATCCGATACAGCCATGTATAAAAAGCACTATCTCCCCGGAACGAATCCAGCGCACGATAGGCTTTAATAAAAGCTTCTTGTACCACATCGGGAACATCACCCGACGGCACATAGCGGGAAACCAGACTCGCCACCTTATGCTGATAGCGCACTACCAGTAAGTTAAAGGCTTTCTGATCTCCCTTCTGGACCCGCTCAACCAGGACCTGGTCCGTTAACTGCTCGCTCATCCGAGGTAAAATCTCCCCAAACCAAATTTCCACGCGCTATCGAAACGCCACTCCATTAGCTGCAATTTGAGCAAGCAAAGGGTTAGAGTGTCTCGTTTTTGTAAAGTTCCGTAACGCATCTGTTTTTGTTTGTCATGCTGTAGACGGATCATTATCTATCATTATAAGTCTACAGAATCTGAATAACGCATTATCTGTGTAGAAATGCCCATTTAACTGCCTGAAGAGTAACCCAACGGCCTTTTTATTTCACCACCTAATCCTCCGCCGACGATCAACTTCTCTTTTTCCCGCCTCCCTGAATCAACATGTTTAGCCCATGCAACAAACATCAAAATAACAGGTGTTTAATTATACAACATGATGCTATGCTGGCCGAACGGTGTTTAGTAAATTAAACAATCAAAATGAATATTTTCCCTGAACATTCTTGTGATGTGTTGATTATTGGTAGCGGTGCCGCCGGGCTTTCACTGGCGCTACGTCTGGCGGATAAGCATCAAGTCATCGTTCTAAGTAAAGGTCCAGTTACAGAAGGCTCGACGTTTTACGCCCAGGGCGGAATTGCCGCCGTGTTTGATGAAACTGACAGCATCGATTCACATGTGGAAGATACCTTAATTGCTGGTGCCGGAATTTGCGATCGCCATGCTGTTGAATTTGTTGCCAGCAATGCGCGTTCCTGCGTGCAATGGTTGATCGACCAGGGGGTATTGTTTGATACCCACGTTCAGCCAAATGGCGAAGAGAGCTACCATCTGACCCGTGAAGGTGGACATAGTCACCGTCGTATTCTTCATGCCGCCGACGCCACTGGTAAAGAAGTAGAAACCACACTAGTGAGCAAGGCGCAAAATCATCCGAATATTCGCGTGCTGGAACGCAGCAACGCCGTCGATCTGATTATTTCTGACAAAATTGGTCTGCCGGGTACGCGACGGGTTGTTGGCGCATGGGTGTGGAATCGCAATAAAGAAGCGGTAGAAACCTGCCACGCAAAAGCGGTAGTGCTGGCAACCGGAGGCGCATCGAAAGTTTATCAGTATACCACTAATCCTGATATATCCTCCGGCGATGGTATTGCCATGGCCTGGCGCGCGGGTTGCCGGGTTGCTAATCTAGAATTTAATCAGTTCCACCCTACCGCACTGTATCATCCACAGGCTCGAAATTTCCTGTTAACGGAAGCCTTACGTGGCGAAGGCGCTTATTTGAAACGCCCGGACGGTACACGATTTATGCCCGAGTTTGATGAGCGCGGCGAACTGGCCCCGCGCGATATTGTCGCCCGCGCCATTGACCATGAAATGAAACGCCTCGGCGCGGATTGTATGTTCCTCGACATCAGCCATAAGCCCGCCGATTTTATTCGTCAGCATTTCCCAATGATTTATGAAAAGTTATTGGGGCTGGGCATTGATCTCACGAAAGAGCCTGTGCCAATAGTGCCCGCTGCGCACTACACCTGCGGTGGCGTGATGGTAGATGATTATGGGCGTACCGACGTTGATGGCCTGTATGCCATTGGTGAAGTCAGCTATACAGGATTACATGGCGCTAACCGAATGGCCTCTAACTCATTGCTGGAGTGTCTGGTCTACGGCTGGTCGGCAGCGGAAGATATTGCAAAGCGTATGCCTTATGTGCGCGGCGTCAGTACGTTACCGCCGTGGGATGAAAGCCGCGTTGAGAATCCTGATGAACTGGTGGTGATTCAACATAACTGGCATGAGTTACGCCTGTTTATGTGGGATTACGTGGGCATTGTACGCACAACAAAGCGCCTGGAGCGCGCCCTGCGGCGGATCAATATGCTGCAGCAGGAGATAGATGAATATTATGCTCACTTCCGTGTGTCGAATAATTTGCTGGAGCTGCGTAATCTGGTGCAGGTTGCCGAGTTGATTGTTCGCTGCGCGATAATGCGCAAAGAGAGTCGGGGCTTACATTACACGCAGGATTACCCGGAGCTACTCACGCATTCCGGTCCATCGATTCTCACCCCCGGCAATCATTACATAAACAGATAAAAAGCCTGGGTCAGCGCCGTATACGCTTCGGAATAGTTCTGGTCTGGCCCACGAATCACTAAGCGATCGCTAAAACACTCCCCCGCCTGTGGGGAGAATGCCAGCAGCACCCGATGCGGCAGTCGCGCTTCGTTTTCCGCCACATCCGTCCGTAAACGTAAATGCCAGCCCATATTTAACGCCAGTTCAGTAAAACCATTACCGATCTGTTCTGGCAGCACCACGCAGAAAAATCCCTCTTCGGTAATGCATTCTGCCGCGCAAGTGAGCAACGTCTGGTGATCAAGCGTAGTGGTATAGCGCGCCTGCTCCCGCTGTGGTGTTGCGCACTCTACTCCCTGCTGATAATACGGCGGGTTACTGATGATTAAATCAAAGCGCGTTGTCTGCTGGGTAAGCCACTGCTGAATATCCCCCGTATGGACGTTAATCCGCTCTGCCCACGGGGACTGCGCGATATTTTTCTGCGCCTGGGCAGCCGCTTCGTTTTCAATTTCAACCGCATCGATTATCACGCCATCATCGGTGCGCTGCGCCAGCATCAAAGCCAATAACCCGCTACCGCTACCGATATCAAGGCAGCGTTTTACCCCAGCCACAGGAGCCCATGCGCCCAGCAAAATTCCATCCGTTCCCACTTTCATTGCACAGCGATCGTGTGCGACAAAAAACTGTTTAAAAGTAAATCCATTACGACGAAGCACGGATGTAGACTGTGACATGAAAATAAAACCTTGCTGGAAAAACGGCGATAGCACCGGGTAAGAACAATACCTGAGAAGCGATATCCATACAAACAGATGAAGATTGCAGCCGTAACGTCTATAATCAGCGCCCCACACAGAGGTAGAACATGACTGTAACGACTTTTTCCGAACTTGAACTCGACGAAAGCCTGCTGGAAGCACTCCAGGATAAAGGTTTCACTCGCCCGACCGCCATTCAGGCTGCCGCCATTCCGCCTGCGCTCGATGGCCGTGATGTACTCGGTTCTGCGCCGACAGGCACCGGTAAAACGGCGGCGTATCTGCTGCCAGCGTTGCAGCACCTGCTCGATTTCCCGCGTAAGAAATCCGGTCCGCCGCGTATTTTGATCCTCACCCCAACTCGCGAACTGGCGATGCAGGTGGCCGATCATGCCCGCGAACTGGCGAAACATACGCATCTGGATATCGCCACCATCACTGGTGGCGTGGCTTATATGAACCACGCAGAAGTGTTCAGCGAAAACCAGGACATCGTGGTCGCCACAACCGGTCGTCTGCTGCAGTATATAAAAGAAGAGAACTTTGATTGCCGCGCGGTTGAAACACTGATCCTCGACGAAGCAGACCGTATGCTGGATATGGGCTTCGCCCAGGATATCGAACATATTGCTGGCGAAACTCGCTGGCGTAAACAAACCCTGCTCTTCTCAGCAACGCTGGAAGGCGATGCCATTCAGGATTTTGCTGAGCGTCTACTGGAAGATCCAGTGGAGGTTTCTGCGAATCCGTCCACTCGTGAGCGCAAAAAAATTCATCAGTGGTATTACCGTGCCGATGACCTTGAGCATAAAACCGCGTTGCTGGTGCATCTGTTAAAACAACCAGAAGCGACCCGCTCAATTGTGTTTGTGCGTAAGCGTGAGCGTGTGCATGAGCTGGCAAACTGGCTGCGCGAAGCGGGCATCAACAACTGCTATCTCGAAGGTGAGATGGTACAAGGCAAGCGTAACGAAGCGATCAAACGCCTGACCGAAGGTCGTGTTAACGTGCTGGTTGCAACCGATGTTGCCGCGCGCGGTATCGACATTCCGGATGTCAGCCACGTCTTTAACTTCGATATGCCGCGCAGTGGCGATACTTATTTGCACCGTATCGGGCGTACCGCTCGCGCTGGTCGTAAAGGTATCGCTATCTCGCTGGTTGAAGCTCATGACCATCTGCTGCTGGGTAAGGTCGGTCGTTATATTGAAGAGCCGATTAAAGCACGCGTAATTGATGAGTTACGACCGAAGACCCGAGCACCAAGCGAGAAACAGACCGGCAAGCCATCGAAAAAAGTGTTGGCAAAACGCGCCGAGAAGAAAAAGGCTAAAGAGAAAGAGAAGCCACGGGTGAAAAAACGCCATCGCGATACCAAAAATATTGGTAAGCGCCGCAAACCAAGCGGAACGGGCGTGCCGCCGCAAACGACAGAAGAGTAATCATAATGCCGGGTTAAGCCCGGCTTTTTTTATTCCGGCAAAAAGCACTCTTCAATACACTGAATAAAAATGTGCATCGCCGGGCTAACCGCTTTTCCGGCATGGTGAGCGCACATTGCCGTAATGGTTTGCGACGGTTCGCCAAAGGGTAATTCAATTAATTCTCCGCACTCCAGCTCTTTTGCTACCGCAAAGCGCGGTAAGTAGCTGACTCCGATATTTGCTGCGACACATCGCTTGATACTTTCAATGCTTATAAGCTCAATGGTGTGTTCCACCGTAATCCGTCGCTGACGCAGCGTGCTTTCAAATATCTGGCGGAAGACGCATTGCGGTTCGTTGATAATAAAGCTACAGGCGTTATGTCTTCCCGGCTCAGTAAAATCGACATCTTCAATATGCGGCGAAGCCACCAGCACCAGCGATTGTTCACCTAACTCTCGTCGGTTCAGAGCATCATCATTCCCTACGCGATAAAAAACCCCGACATCGGCCTCATCATTCAGTAGCGCATCACGGATCACGTAACAGTTCAGCGACTGCAACGATAAACGCACTTTTGGTGCGCGTTGCCGAAAACGCTGCAACACCTGCGGCATTCGGTAAGAGAGCAATGTTTCGCCCGAAACAACGCGTAGTTCCCCGTCCGGATCCGACTCTTTTTTGGCAGCCTCACGAAGGGTATCCATCACTCTGGTAAGTTCATAGATGTGCGGCAGCAGCTTTTTACCTTCGCGAGTGAGGCACATCCGTCGGCCAATTTTCTCAAATAACTGTACCGAGAACTCCTGCTCAAGCTGCTGAATATGAAAAGTCACCGTCGATTGTGTGCAGCACAATTTTTGCGAAGCTCGCAAAAAGGAACCCTCTTCCACCACGGTTTTAAGCGTAATAAAACGGCGCAGATCCATAAACCCAAACCTATCGATATTGTCGAATTTAGAATGTAAAAACATTCATTTTTTTAAATATTTCATGTCGGGTACTGTCTATCAAAACAAAGGAGATAACAAGTGACACCGACCCTATTAAGTGCTTTCTGGACCTACACCCTGATTACTGCCCTCACGCCTGGACCGAACAATATTCTTGCTCTGAGTTCAGCCACGTCGCATGGGTTTCGTCAGAGTACCCGCGTACTGGCGGGGATGAGTCTGGGATTTTTGATTGTCATGCTGCTGTGTGCGGGAATTTCATTTTCATTGGCTGTTATCGACCCGGCAGCAGTGCATCTGTTGAGTTGGGCGGGGGTGGCATATATTGTCTGGCTGGCGTGGAAAATCGCTACCAGTCCAACAAAAGAAGACGGACTTCAGGCAAAACCGATCAGCTTTTGGGCGAGCTTTGCGCTACAGTTTGTGAACGTCAAAATTATTTTGTACGGCATTACGGCACTGTCGACGTTTGTTCTGCCGCAAACACAGGCGTTAAGCTGGGTAGTTGGCGTCAGCGTTTTGCTGGCGATGATTGGGACGTTTGGCAATGTCTGTTGGGCGCTGGCGGGGCATCTGTTTCAGCGATTGTTTCGCCACTATGGTCGCCAGTTGAATATCGTTCTGGCGCTGTTGCTGGTCTATTGTGCGGTACGTATTTTCTATTGAAAGACAAAAGAAAAGCGGAAGAGATTACCCTCTTCCGCTTAATAACTTGCTACTTAAGCCTTACAGGCTTTCAGTAAAGGTACGAGCGATAACGTCGCGCTGCTGTTCCGGAGTCAGAGAGTTGAAGCGAACTGCATAACCGGATACACGGATAGTCAGCTGCGGATATTTTTCCGGATGCTTAACTGCATCTTCCAGAGTTTCACGACGCAGAACGTTTACGTTCAGGTGCTGACCACCTTCAACGCGAACTTCTGGTTTAACTTCTACTGGAACTTCACGGTATTCAATGTCACCCAGTTTGCTTACTGCAACCACTTCGTCTTCTGCAAAACCTGCTTTCGCAACGATGCAACGCGCTTCGCCTTTTTCGCTGTCCAGCAGCCAGAAAGAGTTCAGCAGATCGTCATTAGCGGCTTTAGTAATCTGGATACCTGTAATCATGTGATGCCTCCCCGGCAAATTATTTGATTTGATTAGCCTGTCGCGGCCAATTGGTAAAACCATTGTTGCTTGAGTGTATATATACTCCTCAAACACCCTTGATTCTTTGATTTAAATCAACAAAAACCACACATCAAATGTGGTCGGAAATGGATTTTATTGTTTTACATCAACTTATGCGAGCGTGAGATTTTACCAATTTACACTTTTTTGCACTCGTTTATGGCTAAAAAATGAGCTTGATTTTGTTCTGTAGAAAGAAGCAGTTAAGCTAGGCGGATTGAAGATCCGCAGGAGAGCGAGATGACTAACCAATTAACCTGGCATGATGTGCTGGCTGAAGAAAAGCAGCAACCCTATTTTCTTAACACCCTCCAGACCGTTGCCAGCGAGCGGCAGTCCGGGATAACCATCTACCCACCACAAAAAGATGTCTTTAACGCCTTTCGCTTTACTGAACTGGGCGATGTCAAAGTGGTGATCCTCGGTCAGGATCCTTACCACGGCCCCGGACAAGCGCACGGTCTGGCATTTTCCGTTCGCCCAGGTATTGCTATACCGCCTTCTCTACTGAATATGTATAAAGAACTGGAAAATACCCTTCCAGGCTTTACTCGCCCGACACATGGCTATCTTGAAAGCTGGGCACGTCAGGGGGTTCTCCTGCTCAACACCGTATTGACGGTACGCGCAGGCCAGGCACATTCCCACGCCAGCCTCGGCTGGGAAACGTTTACTGATAAAGTCATCAGCCTGATTAATCAGCATCGTGAAGGCGTGGTGTTTTTGTTATGGGGATCACATGCGCAAAAGAAAGGGGCGATTATAGATAAGCAACGCCATCACGTGCTGAAAGCGCCGCATCCGTCGCCGCTTTCGGCGCATCGTGGATTCTTTGGCTGCAACCATTTTGTGCTGGCAAATCAGTGGCTGGAACAACGTGGCGAAAAACCGATTGACTGGATGCCAGTGTTACCGGCAGAGAGTGAGTAAATTTGCGGGAAAATGCCGGATGACATCGTTGCCATCCGGCTGATTTATCAGGCTTTGTTCTGACGCCACCATTCGCCAAGCAGCACGCCAGTTGCGACAGAGATATTCAGCCCGGCAACATTACCAGTACCGTCAATCTTCACGCGCAAATCGTTCGGATCGCGTGCGGCATCCGGTAACCCTTCATATTCCTGCCCCAGCACCAGCACCATTTTCTCTGGCAAACTGGTTTTGAACAGCGGTTTACCCTGCTCGCTGGAAGTGGTCACTACGGTATAACCCGCCTGACGGAAATCATCCAGCACGTTAACAATGTTGTCGCCGGTAATCGGCTGAACGTGCTCTGCGCCGCCTTCTGCGGTACGGATTGCCGCACCCGATTCCAGCAACGCCGCATCCTGCACCACAACGCCTTTCACGCCAAAGTGCGCGCAGCTACGCATCATGCCACCCAGGTTATGCGGGTTAGATTCGTTTTCCAGCGCCAGTACACAATCCTGCGCGCCGGCCTGGCTTACCCACTGCTGTACGGTTGTGCCGTTACGCTTTTTAATCAGGAAGCAAACGCCGCCGTGATGTTCCGTGCCTGACGCTTTTGTCAGTTCCGCTTCATCCACTACATGGTACGCTTTGCGGTTTGCAGCCATCCAGCGCAAGGCTTCTTTAAAACGCGGCGTTACGCTCTGGATAAACCAGGCGCGAACAATCGCTTCCGGACGGCTCTGGAACAGTGCCTGACATGCATTTTCGCCGTAAACGCGGGTTTCTTCCGCACGCTGACGACGCAACACTTCTGGATCAATAAAACTTTTACCACTGATGCCACCATGATCGGCCTTTTCCGGCGTCTCATCACCCGGCGCGCGGGAAACCGTGCGCCACGGCGAATCTTCCCACTTGCGGTCACGGGGCTGACTCTGTTTGTCATCGCGGGCGGGGCGACGGCCACCGTCGGCACGAGATTTTCCTGGACGCCCGCCCCCTTTCCCGGTTCGCGGGTTATGGGTACGTTTATCAGAATCATCATCACTGCGGACATACATCACTTTGACCTTGCCGCTTTTACCTTTCATTTCATCGTTCATGCTTTTCTCCACCAGCGCTGCGCGAAGCGCGCAGATTACCCGAAGTGCGCGCGGTTCGCCATGATTTCGTACCAAAGCCTGCGACTATCATACCTATTGAATAAAACAGATTGTTGTCTGGAACATTGCCTTTGATAATATGTAACATATTAGAAACATACCGGCGTCATTGCCGATAAGTCTCCTTACTCATCCCGAGGTTAGTTATGAATACCGTTTGTACCCATTGTCAGGCCATCAATCGCATTCCCGACGATCGGATCGAAGATGCGGCAAAATGCGGACGCTGCGGTCACGACCTGTTTGACGGAGAGGTGATTAATGCGACCGGTGAAACACTCGACAAATTGCTGAAAGACGATCTGCCTGTAGTGATCGACTTCTGGGCGCCGTGGTGCGGCCCCTGCCGTAACTTCGCGCCGATTTTTGAAGATGTTGCGCAAGAGCGTAGCGGTAAAGTGCGTTTTGTAAAAGTGAATACCGAAGCTGAACGTGAATTAAGCAGCCGCTTTGGTATTCGTAGCATTCCGACGATTATGATTTTCAAAAATGGTCAGGTTGTTGACATGCTCAACGGCGCAGTGCCGAAAGCACCGTTCGATAGCTGGTTGAACGAATCTCTTTAATCTTACCGGGGCGCATCTTGTGCCCCGTTTTCTCCTCTGCGACAATGGCGGTTTTTCGACGCCCTCTCTCATGACCGAAAACGCTGTTCTCCAGTTACGCGCCGAACGTATTGCACGCGCAACGCGTCCTTTTCTTGCCCGTGGTAATCGCGTTCGTCGTTGCCAACGCTGCCTTTTGCCAGAGAAACTTTGCCTCTGTTCGACAATCACCCCAACTGAAGCAAAAAGCCGTTTTTGTTTGCTGATGTTCGATACCGAGCCAATGAAGCCCAGCAATACCGGACGTTTAATTGCTGATATCTTGCCGGATACTGTCGCGTTTCAATGGTCGCGCACTGAACCATCGCAAGATTTGCTGGAGCTGGTACAAAACCCGGATTACCAACCAATGGTGGTTTTTCCCGCCTCGTATGCCGGCGGGCAACGGGAAGTCATCTTCTCGCCGCCTTCCGGTAAGCCGCCGCTGTTTATCATGCTCGATGGCACCTGGCCGGAAGCTCGGAAAATGTTTCGTAAAAGTCCGTATCTGGATAATCTTCCCGTCATTTCCGTCGATCTTTCCCGGCTTTCTGCCTATCGCCTGCGTGAAGCCCAGGCCGAAGGCCAATATTGTACTGCCGAAGTAGCCATCGCACTTTTAGATATGGCGGGCGATACCGAAGCAGCAACGGGCTTAGGCGAGCATTTCACTCGTTTTAAAACGCGCTATCTGGCAGGAAAAACGCAACATCTGGGTAGCATCACAGCAGAACAGTTAGAAAGCGTTTAAAATCATTCGGTCACTTCTGCGGGAGACCGGTATGAGTCAGCGAGGACTGGAAGCACTACTGCGACCAAAATCGATAGCGGTAATTGGCGCATCGATGAAACCCAATCGCGCAGGTTACCTGATGATGCGTAACCTGCTGGCGGGTGGCTTTAACGGGCCGGTACTCCCGGTGACGCCAGCCTGGAAAGCGGTGTTGGGTGTGCTGGCCTGGCCGGATATTGCCAGCTTGCCCTTTACACCCGACCTTGCGGTTTTGTGTACCAATGCCAGCCGCAATCTTGCTCTTCTGGAAGAGCTCGGCGAGAAAGGCTGTAAAACCTGCATTATTCTTTCTGCACCAGCATCGCAACACGAAGATCTCCGCGCCTGCGCCCTGCGCCATAACATGCGCCTGCTAGGACCAAACAGTCTGGGTTTACTGGCTCCCTGGCAAGGTCTGAATGCCAGCTTTTCGCCCGTGCCGATTAAACGCGGCAAGCTGGCGTTTATTTCGCAGTCGGCTGCCGTCTCCAACACCATCCTCGACTGGGCGCAACAGCGTGAGATGGGCTTTTCGTATTTTATTGCTCTCGGCGACAGCCTGGATATCGACGTTGACGAATTGCTCGATTATCTGGCGCGCGACAGTAAAACCAGTGCCATCCTGCTCTACCTCGAACAGTTAAGCGACGCGCGGCGCTTTGTTTCGGCTGCCCGTAGCGCCTCTCGCAATAAACCGATTCTGGTGATTAAAAGCGGACGTAGCCCAGCGGCTCAACGTCTGTTGAACACCACGGCAGGAATGGACCCGGCGTGGGATGCGGCTATTCAGCGCGCAGGTTTATTACGAGTGCAGGACACTCACGAACTGTTTTCGGCAGTGGAAACCCTTAGCCATATGCGCCCGCTACGTGGCGACCGGCTGATGATAATCAGCAACGGTGCCGCGCCTGCCGCGCTGGCGCTGGATGCCTTATGGTCGCGCAATGGCAAACTGGCAACGCTCAGTGAAGAGATCTGCCAGAAACTGCGCGATACGCTGCCAGAACATGTCGCTATCTCTAACCCGCTCGATCTGCGCGATGACGCCAGCAGTGAACATTATGTTAAAACGCTGGATATTCTGCTCCACAGCCAGGATTTTGATGCACTGATGGTTATTCATTCGCCCAGCGCCGCAGCGCCCGCAACAGAAAGTGCGCAAGCATTAATTGAAGCGGTAAAACATCATCCCCGCAGCAAGTATGTATCTCTACTGACGAACTGGTGTGGCGAGCACTCCTCGCAAGAGGCACGACGTTTATTCAGCGAAGCTGGACTGCCAACCTATCGAACGCCGGAAGGAACCATCACCGCTTTTATGCATATGGTGGAGTACCGGCGAAACCAGAAGCAACTACGCGAAACGCCGGCGCTGCCCAGCAATCTGACCTCTAATACCGCAGAAGCGCATATTCTGCTACAGCAAGCCATTGCCGAAGGAGCGACATCACTCGATACCCATGAAGTTCAGCCCATCCTGCAAGCGTACGGCATGAACACGCTCCCCACCTGGATTGCTACTGACAGCACCGAAGCTGTACATATTGCCGAACAGATTGGTTATCCGGTGGCGCTAAAATTGCGTTCGCCGGATATTCCGCATAAATCAGAAGTTCAGGGCGTGATGCTCTATTTGCGTACGGCTAATGAAGTCCAGCAAGCCGCGAACGCTATTTTCGATCGCGTAAAAATGACCTGGCCGCAGGCGCGGATCCACGGACTGCTGGTGCAAAGTATGGCTAACCGTGCAGGCGCTCAGGAGTTGCGCGTAGTCGTCGAGCACGATCCGGTTTTCGGGCCTTTGATCATGCTGGGTGAAGGCGGTGTGGAATGGCGTCCTGAAGATCAAGCCGTCGTGGCGTTGCCACCGCTGAACATGAACCTGGCTCGCTATCTGGTTATTCAGGGGATCAAAAGTAAAAAGATTCGTGCGCGCAGTGCGCTACGCCCATTGGATGTTGCAGGCTTGAGTCAGCTTCTGGTGCAGGTTTCCAACCTGATTGTCGATTGCCCTGAAATTCAGCGGCTGGATATTCATCCTTTGCTGGCTTCCGGCAATGAATTTACCGCGCTGGATGTCACGCTGGATATCGCGCCGTTTGAAGGCGATAACGAGAGTCGCCTTGCTGTGCGTCCGTATCCGCATCAGCTGGAAGAGTGGGTAGAATTGAAAAACGGTGAACGCTGCTTGTTCCGCCCGATTTTGCCGGAAGATGAGCCACAGCTTCAGCAATTCATTTCGCGAGTCACCAAAGAAGATCTTTATTACCGCTACTTTAGCGAGATCAACGAATTTACCCATGAAGATTTAGCCAACATGACGCAGATCGACTACGATCGAGAAATGGCTTTTGTGGCGGTACGACGTATTGATCAAACAGAAGAGATCCTCGGTGTCACACGAGCGATCTCTGACCCTGATAACATCGATGCCGAATTTGCCGTACTGGTTCGATCGGACCTCAAAGGATTAGGCTTAGGCCGCCGCTTAATGGAAAAGTTGATTACCTATACGCGAGATCACGGACTGCAACGTCTGAATGGTATTACGATGCCAAACAATCGTGGCATGGTGGCGCTGGCCCGCAAGCTCGGGTTTAACGTTGATATCCAGCTCGAAGAGGGGATCGTTGGGCTTACGCTAAATCTTGCCCAGCGCGAGGAATCATGAGTAAGGTACTGGAAATGTTGACCACTTAATCGGGACTGGTGTTATTATTGCCCGCTTATGTCGTCTGCATTGCACAGAGGACCCTTCAATGAACAGAGAAGAAATGCACTGTGATGTTGTCAAAATTTAAGCGTAATAAACATCAACAACACCTTGCCCAACTACCCAAGATTTCTCAATCAGTTGATGATGTCGATTTCTTTTACGCTCCCGCCGACTTCCGGGAGACGCTGCTGGAAAAAATAGCCAGCGCGAAGCAGCGCATTTGCATCGTTGCCCTGTATCTCGAACAGGACGACGGTGGCAAAGGCATTCTGAACGCGTTGTATGAGGCTAAACGGCAGCGTCCGGAACTGGATGTGCGGGTGCTGGTCGACTGGCATCGTGCACAACGTGGACGCATTGGCGCTGCGGCATCTAACACTAATGCTGACTGGTACTGCCGCATGGCGCAGGAAAATCCGGGCGTAGATGTTCCGGTTTATGGCGTTCCAATCAATACCCGTGAAGCCCTTGGCGTTCTGCACTTTAAAGGCTTTATCATCGACGATAGCGTACTTTATAGCGGTGCCAGCCTGAACGATGTTTATCTGCATCAGCACGATAAATACCGCTACGACCGTTATCATCTGATCCGTAACCGTAAGATGTCAGACATTATGTTTGAATGGGTTACACAGAATATTATGAATGGTCGCGGAGTTAACCGTCTGGATGATGTTAATCGCCCAAAAAGTCCGGAAATCAAGAACGACATTCGCCTGTTCCGCCAGGAGCTACGTGATGCCGCTTATCATTTCCAGGGCGATGCCGATAACGATCAGCTTTCCGTAACGCCGTTGGTTGGTCTGGGGAAATCGAGTCTGTTGAACAAGACCATTTTCCATCTTATGCCTTGTGCCGAGCAGAAACTAACCATCTGCACGCCATACTTCAACCTGCCAGCAATCCTTGTGCGCAATATCATCCAGTTGCTGCGCGAAGGGAAGAAGGTCGAAATCATTGTCGGTGATAAAACCGCGAATGACTTCTACATTCCAGAAGATGAACCTTTCAAGATAATTGGCGCACTGCCTTATCTTTATGAGATCAATCTGCGTCGCTTCCTGAGCCGTTTGCAGTATTACGTCAATACTGACCAGTTAGTGGTTCGGTTATGGAAAGATGACGACAACACCTATCATCTGAAAGGAATGTGGGTTGATGATAAGTGGATGCTGGTAACCGGTAATAACCTCAACCCACGCGCCTGGCGTCTGGATCTGGAAAATGCCATTTTGATCCACGATCCGCAACTGGAACTTGCGCCACAGCGTGAGAAAGAACTGGAGCTGATCCGCGAGCATACCACCATCGTTAAGCACTACCGCGATCTGCAAAGTATTGCCGATTATCCGGTGAAGGTTCGCAAACTTATCCGCCGTTTGCGCCGTATCCGCATCGACCGATTAATTAGTCGCATCCTGTAATCACAACCCCGTCCTGTACGGGGTTTGTTTTTTGGAGGCCCACGTTTTGCGTATTCTTTTTGTTTGTTCGCTATTGTTACTTTCTGGATGCAGCCATATGGCTAACGATAGCTGGAGCGGGCAGGATAAAGCTCAACACTTTATCGCCTCGGCGATGCTTTCCGCAGCCGGAAATGAATATGCACAGCATCAGGGGATGAGTCGCGATCGCAGTGCGACTTTCGGGCTGATGTTCTCTGTTGGGCTGGGCGCGTCAAAAGAACTTTGGGATAGCCGCCCCGAGGGGAGCGGCTGGAGCTGGAAAGATTTTGCCTGGGATGTCGCCGGTGCAACTACCGGCTATACCATCTGGCAACTGGCGCATCACTAAAGACGCATTCCCTTCCCTTTGCGATGCAGCATCAAAGAAACCAGAAACGCCACCACGGCCATCAAGGTCACATACCAGAAGAAGGCTGTTTCCATTCCTATTGATTTCAACGACAACGCTATGTACTCCGCCGAACCACCAAATATAGCATTGGCGACCGCATATGACAGACCAACGCCTAATGCGCGAACCTGTGCCGGGAACATCTCAGCCTTCAGTATTCCACTGATTGAAGTATAAAAACTCACTATCAGCAGGGCGCACATCACCAGACCAAAAGCGGCATAAGGAGAGGAAACGTTCTGCAATGCTGAGAGAATGGGAACGGTAAAAATGGCTGCCAGAGAACCGAAACATAGCATTGAAGTTCGACGGCCAATCTTATCCGACAGCGCACCAATGAGCGGCTGGATGAGCATGAATACAAACAGTGCGGCTGTCATAATGCCGCTTGCTACGTTGGCGTGCATTCCCGCAGTATTCACCAGATACTTCTGCATGTAAGTGGTGAAGGTATAGAAACAAAGGGAGCCCGCAGCAGTAAAACCGAGAACCATGATGAATGCACGGCGATTGCGCCATAATCCTTTCAGAGATCCAGCTTCTTTTAAAGCGCGTGTTTCTTGTTGTGAAGTTTCATCTAACTGACGGCGTAACCACAAAGCCACAACGGCTAATACCGCTCCTAACGCAAAGGGAATGCGCCATCCCCACTCTCTGAGTGCAACGTCTTCCATGGTGTGTTGTAAAACCACTACAACCAGTAGTGCCAACAGTTGTCCGCCGATTAACGTGACATACTGAAATGAGGCATAAAAACCTTTACGACCTTCTACTGCGACTTCACTCATATAGGTGGCGCTGGTGCCATATTCTCCACCTACAGATAATCCCTGGAATAAACGCGCGAGAAGTAACAATGCCGGAGCCCAGGTGCCAATAGTTTCATAGCCTGGCAGACATGCGATAACCAGAGAGCCGAAACACATCATACATACTGATAACAGCATCGATTTCTTGCGGCCATGTTTATCGGCTATGCGGCCAAATAGCCAACCGCCTATTGGGCGCATCAAGAATCCTGCTGCAAAAACACCGGCTGTTTGCAGTAGTTGAGTGGTCGTGTTACCAGAAGGGAAGAAGATGTGGGCGAAGTAGAGGGAACAAAACGAGTAGACGTAAAAATCAAACCATTCGACCAGGTTGCCTGAAGAGGCCCCTACAATTGCCCAGATGCGGCGACGAGTATCACTACTTGTCAGTTTGCCGTCTGCTGTTACAGTGCTTTCTGCCATGCCACTATTTCTCCTGCCATAATCCGATGCTTTGTTGGTTGCTGTTGTTTATTTTTTGGTAAAGAAAATGTTATACATTTGTTGCACACCATTATGCAACCTTAACCATGAATTTAGTTAGCAGGAAAATGGTTATTGAGGAGCTTAAGGATAAGTTTCTGGTAAGGAGGACACGTATGGAAGTGGGCAAGTTGGGGAAACCGTATCCGTTGCTGAATCTGGCGTATGTGGGGGAATAATGCGCTGTTGCCCCCTACCGTAACCCTGCGTAGGACGGATAAGATGCCCAAGCGTCGTATCCGGCATTCTTTCTGCAGCAACGCAAAAAGGCCATCCTTCCGGATGGCCTTTCGCTTTATCTGATGCCTGGCAGTTCCCTACTCTCGCATGGGGAGACCCCACACTACCATCGGCG
>NZ_PTRI01000075.1:0-222 GCF_002965965.1 Escherichia sp. MOD1-EC5495 | reverse complement strand
CCGGTAACTATGAGTTCCCGCAACCGCTGCACGATGCGCTGGATAAATTCCAGGCTGATACCGGTATCGACATCGACATGCACATCGACGCCGCCAGCGGTGGCTTCCTGGCGCCGTTCGTGGCTCCTGATATTGTCTGGGACTTCCGCCTGCCGCGCGTGAAATCGATCAGTGCTTCAGGTCATAAATTTGGTCTGGCTCCGCTCGGCTGCGGCTGGGTTA
>NZ_PTRI01000074.1:0-222 GCF_002965965.1 Escherichia sp. MOD1-EC5495 | reverse complement strand
CCGGTAACTATGAGTTCCCGCAACCGCTGCACGATGCGCTGGATAAATTCCAGGCCGACACCGGGATCGATATCGATATGCACATCGACGCCGCCAGCGGTGGCTTCCTGGCACCGTTCGTGGCTCCTGATATTGTCTGGGACTTCCGCCTGCCGCGCGTGAAATCAATCAGTGCTTCAGGTCATAAATTTGGTCTGGCTCCGCTCGGCTGCGGCTGGGTTA
>NZ_PTRI01000073.1:0-228 GCF_002965965.1 Escherichia sp. MOD1-EC5495 | reverse complement strand
TGGCATACGTGCCGTCATCGTTCTCACGGATACTCACACAGCGGAACAGGCGCTGACGCAACGTCGGCAACTTCAGCCCCCACACACTGTATTCTGCAACGCCGTCAGGAACCCGATTCACTTTCACCTTAAGTCCGTCGGTGACGGACTGAACCTCCACGCTGACCGGATTACCACTTCCGTCAACCAGGCTTATCAGCGTGGTACCGGAGGATGGCAGCGTGATTT
>NZ_PTRI01000072.1:0-279 GCF_002965965.1 Escherichia sp. MOD1-EC5495 | reverse complement strand
GAGCACGACCTTGCCAAGGTCGGGGTCGCGAGTTCGAGTCTCGTTTCCCGCTCCAAAATTTGAAGGTGCTGTAAAGCACAGACCACCCAAGCGGGAATAGCTCAGTTGGTAGAGCACGACCTTGCCAAGGTCGGGGTCGCGAGTTCGAGTCTCGTTTCCCGCTCCAAAATTTGAAGGTGCTGTAAAGCACAGACCACCCAAGCGGGAATAGCTCAGTTGGTAGAGCACGACCTTGCCAAGGTCGGGGTCGCGAGTTCGAGTCTCGTTTCCCGCTCCAAA
>NZ_PTRI01000071.1:0-291 GCF_002965965.1 Escherichia sp. MOD1-EC5495 | reverse complement strand
CGTAAGGACACTAACACCTGAAGCTAGCGCGTCTACCAATTCCGCCACCTTCGCACAGTCATCTTACTTTTTTTGATATCGCCTCGTTTGGTGCGAGGGGGGGGACTTGAACCCCCACGTCCGTAAGAACACTAACACCTGAAGCTAGCGCGTCTACCAATTCCGCCACCTTCGCCCAGTGCGAGCAATATCAACGTGGTTTTTGGTGCGAGGGGGGGGACTTGAACCCCCACGTCCGTAAGGACACTAACACCTGAAGCTAGCGCGTCTACCAATTCCGCCACCTTCGCA
>NZ_PTRI01000070.1:0-293 GCF_002965965.1 Escherichia sp. MOD1-EC5495 | reverse complement strand
AGGCCAGTAATGGGTTAAGTGATAACAGGTGTCTGGAAATATAGGGGCAAATCCAGCAACCGACCGCATTCGTAAAATGAACGGCTATACATACACGCTTAAAGAAAACGGTATGCCTTACGCTGGTGTTATTGCACAAGAAACCCTGGAAGCCATCCCCGAAGCCGTAGGGGCTATGATGAAATATCCAGACGGCGGGAGTGGATTAGATGGAGAAGAAGGTGAACGGTATTACACTGTAGATTATTCTGGTGTTACTGGCTTGCTTGTTCAGGTAGCCAGAGAGTCAGACG